>NZ_JALLAL010000028.1:0-39844 GCF_023062615.1 Brachybacterium sp. Marseille-Q7125
TTCACCCTGAAGGTGCTCCTTCGACCTTGGAGAATTGGACCCTAAGTAAGCCCTATTCTTCCAGGTCAGGAGCACCTTTCCGCGTCTACGACCACCCCTCGGACACCTCAACGATGAAAGCCCGAGGGTAGTGCGAAGAACGATTCCATTGCCGCGTTGTCACCGGCGGCACCGACCTGGCCCATGGAGCCGATGAGGTGGTGCTGGTCCAGGGCGTGGGTGAATGACCGGGCTCGGAACTGGGATCCGCGGTCGGAGTGGACGATGCACCCGGCCACGTCCTCGCGTCGGGCAGCGGCGCTGTTCAGGGCGTTTACGGCCAGGCGGGCTTTCATCCGTGAGTCGATCGAGTAGCCCACGATCCGTCCGGAGAACGCGTCCTTGACCGCGCACAGGTAGAGCTTGCCTTCGTCAGCGGGATGCTCAGTAATCTCGGTGAGCCACAGTTCGTTGACATCATCGGCGGTGAAGTCCCGCTCGACGAGGTCGTCGTGGACCGCAGGGCCGGGGCGTTTGCCGTTCTTCCCGCGTTTGATGCCGAACGTGGAGAACCACTGGTTGTCGTGGCAGATCTTCCACGCGGTGCGATCACACATCCTCTCGCCAGCAGCCGCGGCCTCATCGGCCAGGAGGCGGGAGCCGAACTCGGGGTCATCCAGGTGAGCGTCATGCAGGGCGTTGGCGCGGTAGGCCTCGCGCAGCTCCGTGGGCGTCACGGGCTGGCGGAGCCACCGGTAGTACGGGGCTGTGGAGAGCTTCAGGACCCGCAAGGACACCGTGACGGGAATCCCGTCAGCGGCGAGCTCTTTCACGAGCGGGTAGTACCTTTTCCCGGCAGGTTCGCCTGGGACAGATACGCGGCAGCAGAACGCAGGACCTCGTTCTCCTGTTCAAGCAGGCGGATCCGCTTGCGGGTCTCGCGCAGCTCGTCAGCCTCTTGCCGGCTTCTACCGGGGCGGTTGCCGTCGTCGATGTCGGCTTGGCGCATCCACTTATGCAACGTCATCTCGTGGACGCCGAAGTCCTTCGCGATCTGCGCGATCGTGACACCGTCCTCACGGGCGCGGGCCACGGCCACCACATCGTCACGGAACTCCTGGGGGTAGGGAGCGGGCATGGTGCACATCCTTCCAGGCCGCCCTGCGGGCAAGCCAGATCAGATGTCACCTGACCATGCAGCAGTCCCAGTTGTAGCGGTGGTTCCAGATCGCGAATGCTTCGCGGCGCTCGGCCTCGCTGGCGTAGGGGCGGGCGTAGAGACACTCATCAGCTAGCAGGGCCGGTGATCCTGACGGCAGGGATTGCGTTCTTCCACTTCATGTCCCGCTACTACTCGAGCCCCGGCCACTGATCGATCACGCCGTTGCGGAGTACGAGACTTTCCATGGGACCCGCACCGCACGGGTGTGGGCGGGGAGGAGCGACGTCGCTTCCCGGCCGTTCCGCTCCTCCAACAGCGTGTCAGACGCCGGTAGCGCGTTACACCCCGAGCAGCGCGGACACCGCCAGCAGCACGAGCACCGTGCCGATCGTCGTCACCAGCACAGTGTCCCGCGCCAGGTTCTCGGCGGCTCGGTAGCGCGCGGCGGCCACATAGACGTTCTGCGCGGTGGGGAGCGCCGCCATGACGACCACCTCGTACAGCCCTGTGCCGCGCAGTCCGAGCAGCAGTCCGATCCCGAGCGCCACGAGCGGCATGATCAGCAGTTTGGTCGCGGACGCCACGGCGATCAGCCCGCGGTAGCCGTCATCGCGGGCCAGGGGCCGTGAGCCGTGCAGCGACAGGCCATATGCCAGCAGCATCGCCGGGATCGCCATATCGGCGAGCGAGCGCACCGGCTCGAGTGCTACCTCCGGCAGGCTCACCCCGCCCGCGGCCAGGGCGAGCCCCACGGCGGAGGCGATGATCGTGGGGTTCGCGAAGATCGAGCGCAGCACTCCGTGAAGGCCCTGCGGCCCCTCGGCGCCCTCGGTCACGCGATGCAGGATGAGCAGATACAGCGGCGTGTACACCGCCTGCTGGAAGAGGATCACCGGGATCGCATGGGAGATGTCCCCCAGCACATACAGCGCGATCGGGAAGCCCATGTTCGCGCCGTTCACGACCGAGCCGGAGATTGCGGTGACCACGAGGTCCGCGCCGCGCCGCCGGGTGAGCAGCCGCACCGCACCGGCCAGCAGCGCTCCGGTCAGCAGCCCCGCGATACCCGCGACCGCCATCGGCCGGGAGAGCACCTCCGCCGGGTCTGAGGCGAGCAGCCCCACGAGCACCAGGGCAGGGGAGGCGACGAAGAAGGTGGTGCGGTTCAGCACGAACCGCCCGTGCGGCCCCAGCACCCCGGCGCGGCCGACGACCCAGCCCACGCCGATGAGGGCCCAGACGATGAAAAAGCCCGTCAGGACCCCGCTCATCAGCGCATGCCGCGGGAGGTGCGTCCGTCGATCTGATCCGGCATGCCGGGCACCGGCTGCGCGCCGTCAGCACCGAGCTCGACGATGCGGTTCTTCTCATCGACATGCACCACGCGGGGGCGGTGAGCGGCGGCCTCGGCCTCATCGAGCTGCCCGTAGGCCATGATGATCACGAGGTCACCGGGCTCGACGAGATGCGCGGCAGCACCGTTGATGCCGATCACGCCGCTGTCGCGCTCGCCCTCGATGACGTAGGTGACCAGGCGGTTGCCGTTCGTGATATCGACGATGTGGACCTGCTCGTTCTCCAGCAGACCGGCCGCCTCGGTGAGCGCGGGGTCGATGGTCACCGAGCCCACGTAGTGCAGGTCTGCCTGCGTCACCGTGGCCCGGTGAATCTTCGAGGTCATGAAAGTGCGCAACATCGCCTGCATTCTCCCATCGATCCCGCATGCTGGATGATGGGGGAGCCCGATTCGTCAGGAGGATCACGATGCCCAAGGCCCGCCGCCGCTCGGCCCGCCGCGCCCAGCCCTTCGAGGACATGCCGCTGCCGCAGGAGCTGCTGGATGTGCTGCAGGACCAGGGGCTCAGCCGCGCCTTCCCGATCCAGACCGCGATCCTCCCCGACGCACTCGCCGGCCGGGACGTGCTGGCCCGCGCAGAGACCGGCTCCGGCAAGACCCTCGCCTTCACCCTGGCGATGACCGCGCGGTTCCGCGGCCGACGGGTCCACCGTCGGCGCCCCCTGGGCGTGGTCCTCGTGCCCACGCGCGAGCTCGCCGTGCAGGTCGTGGACACCATCCACCCCTTCGCCCGCGCCGTCGGGATCACCGCGCAGCTCGTCGCCGGCGGCATGAACATCGACAAGCAGGCGCAGGCCCTGGCCCGCGGCGTGCACATCATCGTGGCCACCCCGGGGCGGCTGATCGACCTGGCCGAACGCGGGCAGCTGGGCCTGGACTCAGTGGAGACCACCGTCGTGGACGAGGCGGACCACATGGCGGATCTGGGGTTTTTGCCGCAGGTGCGGGACATCCTCGCCGCGATCGAGATGGGCACCCAGAAGATGCTGTTCTCCGCCACTCTCGATGGGCAGGTCCAGCAGATCATCGACGCGTTTCTCGTCGATCCCGTGAGCCACGAGACCACCCCCGTCAGCGCCGCCGTGACCACGATGGATCACCACGTGCTGGAGATCGCCCCGGCCGCCAAACGCGAGGTCACCGCGCAGCTTGCCGCCCGTGAGGGCCGGACCCTGCTGTTCACCCGTACCCAGCTGGGCGCCGAGCGGGTGGCGCAGGAGCTCATCGAGGTGGGTGTCGCCGCGGCGGCCCTGCACGGCAGCAAGCAGCAGGGCCTGCGCACCAATGTTCTGGCCGGATTCCGTGAAGGGGCCTTCGACGTGCTCGTCGCGACCGATGTGGCCGCCCGCGGCCTGCACATCGATGACGTCAGCATGGTGGTCCACGTCGATCCGGCCGACGGCGTCAAGGAGTACGTGCACCGCTCCGGTCGCACCGCCCGCGCCGGCGCCGCCGGCACAGTCGTCACCCTCGCCCTGCCGCACCAGACCGGACGCACCCGCAGCGTCCTGGAGGGCGCGAAGGTGGAGCCGACGTGGGTTAAGGATGTCTCCTCGGCCGAGCATCCGCATCTGGCCGAGATCGGGGGGCGCACCCCCTCCGGTGAGTCCGTCACCGACCCGGCGACGATCAAGCACAAGGGTGCCCCGCGCCGGCTGGATCTCAGCGGCCGCCGGGGGGCCGATGAGCGCCGTGCCGCTGAGCGCCGCGCCAATGAGGAGCGCCGCGCCGTCTGGCAGGATGACGATGCCGCCCCGCGGGGCGGCCGTGGGGGCGTCCGGGGCGCGCAGGGCAGCGGTTCGGGTGGACGCGGCTCCGGCGCGGGACGGAGCGCCGGCACCACCCGCAGCGCGCGCTCCGGCCGCAGCGGCGGAGACGGCCAGCGCCCCTCCGGCACCCCTCGCCGCGGCGTGAGCAGCACCGGCCGTAGCGGACGCCCGCCCCGTCGGCGCGGCCGCTGACACCTAACCCGTCCACTCCCCGTTCTCTCCCCGCCACCCCAGGAGGTCCGCACGATGAGCGTCAGCACGTTCGACATGTTCAAGATCGGCATCGGCCCCTCGAGCTCCCACACCGTGGGCCCGATGCGCGCTGCCGCACAGTTCGCCCGCGAGATCCTCGCGGACCCTGAGCTGGGGCCGCGCGTCGCCGATGTGGCTGTGCACCTGTACGGCTCGCTCGCCGCCACCGGCGCCGGCCACGGCACTATGAGCGCCGTCGTGATGGGCCTGGAGGGCAACGACCCCGAGACCGTGGATCCCGTGGCGGGGCTGCAGCGCGTGGACCAGATCGAGGCCGAGGGCGGCCTGCTTCTGGACGGGCGGCTGCCCGTGAGCCTTCGAGCCTCCACCATCGTGCTGCACCCTCTGACGGTTCTGCCGCAGCACCCCAATGGCATGGCTTTTGTGGCCCTGGACTCCGAGGGCGAGGAGCTGCGCCGCGAGGAGGTGTTCTCCGTGGGCGGCGGTTTCGTGGTGAGCGCCGAGGATATGGACCGGCCGATCGCGGACGTCGCCTCCGAGGATGAGGGTCGCGCCGTGTTCACCACCGGCAAGGAGCTGCTGGCCGTGTGCGAGGACCGCGGCATCTCCATCTGGCAGGCGATGCTGATGCGTGAGCGGCAGTGGCGCAGCGAGGAGGAGATCCGCACCGGGCTGCTGCGGATCTGGCGCACCATGGAGGACTGCATCGAGCGCGGCATGCGCACCCCCGGCACCCTGCCCGGGGGCCTGGATGTGCAGCGCCGCGCCGCCTCCTGGTGCGAGTCCCTCGCCGCTGAGGATCCCTCCCGCCTGCCCGTGTACGCCTTCGAATGGGTGTCCCTCGCGGCGCTCGCGGTCAATGAGGAGAACGCCGCCGGTGGCCGCGTGGTCACCGCCCCCACCAACGGGGCCTCCGGCATCATCCCTGCGGTCCTGCACTACGCCACCACCTACATCGAGGGCGCTGCCCCCGAGGAGATTGCGGTGCGGTTCCTGCTGACCGCCGGGGCGATCGGGTCGCTGTACAAGGAGCACGCCTCGATCTCCGGGGCCGAGGTGGGCTGCCAGGGCGAGGTCGGCTCGGCCTGCTCGATGGCCGCCGCCGCCCTGTGCGAGGCGATGGGCGGCAAGCCCACCCAGGTGGAGAACGCCGCGGAGATCGCCATGGAACACAACCTGGGGCTGACCTGCGATCCGGTGGGCGGGCTGGTGCAGGTGCCGTGCATCGAGCGCAATGCCATGGCGGCGGTCAAGGCGATCACCGCCGCCCGCTTCGCCCTGCGCGGCACCGGGGAGCACTTCGTGTCCCTGGACACCGTGATCGAGACGATGCGGCAGACCGGCAAGGACATGTCCGACCGCTACAAGGAGACCGCGATGGGCGGGCTCGCCGTCACGGCGGTGCCGGTCAGTCTTCCCGAGTGCTGAGGAGGATCTGCCGCGGCACCGCCGCGGGGCCCAGCCGGTCATGGATCAGCGCCCTCAGCTCCTCAGCGGTGGGCGGGTCCACGCCGGCCGGCAGCTCGCCGAGCTCCACCTCCGCGATGGTGCGCAGCCCGAACCGCGCATCGGGCACCGCGCGCAGCTGTGCCGCGCGCACCCCGGGGCGTTCATGCAGCAGCCAGGCCACCTCATGCGGATGGTGCAGCATGCCGCCGGAGGAGATCTGCCCATCGGCCCGTCCCTGCACCACGACCCGGCACCGGGCAGTGACCTCCCCGCGGTCGGTGACGATCTCGCGGCCCGCGGTGAAGGGGGAGCGCACGTGCAGCAGCCCGTCGCTCTCGCGGATCCGCACTCCGCGCAGAGGCTTGCCGTCGACGGTGAGGCTGCCGGTCTCCGAAGTGCCGTAGACGTCATGGACCCGGGCGCGGAAGCGCCGGGTCAGATCGGCGCGCAGCTCATCATCCAGGCGATCGGAGCCGGAGATCACGCGGGGGATGCGCAGGGAACGCTTCGCGGCGTGCTCGAGGTCCGCTGTGAGCACGTCGGACAGATGCACCGGCACGCCGGTCAGCAGATCCGGGCTGGTGCGGTGCAGCAGCTCGATGCGTGGGCGGGACGGCAGGTGGCTGAGGTCCACGAGCACCGCGCCGAGACCGAGCGCGCCGAGCGCCACCTGCAGGCCGTGCCCGTGCACGCCCGGGGCGGCGCTCGCGACGGTGCGGCCCGGCCGCAGTCCCACGCGGCGCGCCAGATCCAGCAGCATCACCAGCTGCTTGGCGCTCAGCGGGCCGCGGCGCTGCAGGCGCGGCTGCCCCAGCGTGGTGCCGCTCGAGCGCAGCAGCAGCTCCCCATCGGCCGCGAGCGCCGTGACGAGCACCTGGCGCAGGGGAGCGGTGGCCGGCAGATCCGCCAAACCGAGCGGAACCGAGTGCGGGCTCGAGCCGGGGGTGGCGCGTCGCAGCCGCACCAGGTCCAGCAGGTCTCCGGCCCGCAGCGTGCCCTCACGATCCACGAGCACGACGCGCCCGGGCCGCAACGCGAGGCGCCGCCGAACCACGGTGCCGATGCCCCGCCTTCTCATCGGCGCACCTCCCGGCGGCTAAGGCGCGTCACCCAGGCCCCGGCGATCCCGGTGGTGTGTGCCGCGAGGGCGGGAGCCGCCTGAGAGAGCACCGCCCCGGTGCGCGCCCAGGCGGGGGAGACGAGCGTGAGCGGACGATCCAGGGCTCGCAGCACCCGCGCCGCGGCCTGCTCGGGGGAGAGGGCACCGCGCGGTGCACTGCCGTAGGTCGGAGCTGCCATCGCGGTCGCCACGAGCGGCAGCTCAATGATCGCAATGCGCACCCCGCCGCGGGCGGCCTCTGGGCGGATCGCTCGCAGCCAGGCGTCCAGGCCCGCTTTGCTCGCCCCGTAGGCGGCCCAGCCGGGGGCGGGGATGCGCGCGGTGGCGCTCGTGACCGCGATGACCGTTCCGCTGCCGCGCTCGCCCATCGGTCCGAGCAGCCCCAGGATCAACCGGGCGGGGCCCAGCAGGTTCGTGCCCGTGAGGCGTTCGAGGTCATGGGGGCGATCCAGGGAGGCGACCAGGGGCCGATGGATGGAATGCCCGGCCAGGGAGATGACCGCGGCGGGGACCCCATCCGCAGCGAGCACCTGCTCCACCAGCTGCTGGACCTGTGTGGCATCGCGCAGATCCGCCGGGCGCACCACAGCGCTGCCGCCGCGCTCACGCACCTGCTCGGAGAGTTGGTCGAGCCGGGCGCGGTCGCGGCCGCTCAGCACGAGGTGATGGCCGCGCTTCGCCAGCTGCAGCACCAGCGGCACCCCCACGCCGCCGGTGGCTCCCGTGACCAGCACCGGGCCGGGCGGCAGGGCGGCCCGGCGCGCGGGACTCACCACATCCCCCGGTGGTACGGCCCGGGATAGAAGGACGCATCGCGCACCCCGAGCTCGTGGGCGGCGCGCTGGGGCCAGGACGGCTCGCGCAGCGCCACGCGGCCCACGGCGATGAAGTCCGCATCCCCGCGGTCGAGGATCGCCTGGGCCGCGGTGGGTTCGGTGATGATCCCGACGGCCGCGACGGGCACGTCGACCGCATCGCGCAGGGCGCGGGCGAAGCCCACCTGATACTCGGGGACCGCGGTGATATCGGCGCTGACCGCCCCACCGGTGGAGATATGCAGCGCATCCACCCCCAGCTGCTCGAGCTCCCGGGCCAGGGCGATCGACTGCTGCACATCCCAGCCGCCGTCGATCCAGTCCGTCGCGGACAGTCGCACGATCAGCGGACGATCCCCCGGCCAGCGCTCGCGCACCGCGGTGGTGATCTCGAGGGCCAGGCGGTGCCGTCCCGCGGCATCGCCGCCGTAGGCATCGGTGCGGGTGTTCACCAGTGGCGAGAGGAATTCGTGGACCAGGTAGCCGTGGGCGAAGTGCAGCTCGATGGCATCGAATCCGGCGGCCAGGGCCCGGTCGGTCGCCGCGGCGAAGTCTTCCACCAGCTCGCCGATCTGGGCGACGGTGAGGGCATCGGGCACTTCCAGGCCGGGGAACGGCTCACCCGTCGGCCCCACCGGATGCCAGCCGCCGGCGAACTCGGGGATCGAGCCGCGGCGGGATGCGAACTGCGGCAGTGCGGGCCAGGTGGAGGCTTTGCGGCCAGCATGCGCCAGCTGCACCGCCATCGCCGCCCCCTGGGCGTGGCAGAAGTCCGTGATCCGGCGCCACGCGGTGACCTGCTCGTCGTTCCAGATGCCGACGTCCTGCGGGCTGATCCGTCCGCTGGGGGTCACGGCCGTCGCCTCGGTGATGAGCAGTCCAAAGCCCCCGGCGGCCCGAGCTCCGAGGTGCATGAGGTGCCAGTCGGTGGGAACACCGTCGCGGGTCTCGACCATGTACTGGCACATGGGGGCCAGCCAGATGCGGTTGCGCATCTCGAGCGTGCGCAGGCGGGCAGGGGCCACGAGGGCGGGAGGAGGAGCAGCCGGGGTGGGGCGTGCGGCGCGGACCGGGGAGATCATGGTGGCTCTACGGTAACGCCCGTACCAGGTGGGAGGGGCATTGGCAGGGGGCGGGACCGCGTCGTGACGAGACTGTTGACCGCGCCGAAAATAGATTGCTAGCATGCTCGCATGGCAGATTCATCGAGCACTGCCGCTCAGACCCCTAAAGCCCAGTTCAACGTCTACCTCCCCAGGGACCTCATCACCGCGGTCAAGCACCGCGCGATCGACGAGAGCACCTCACTCAGCGCCCTGGTCGAACAGGCGCTGCGCCACCACCTCACCACCCCGCTGTTTCATGCCACCCGGAAGGGGAACCACTGATGAATACGACCCCCGCCAGCACCGCCCCGCAGTTCGCCATCATGCCGCTGCGCTTCAGCGATCAGCCCGCGCAGATGATCGCCTTCCTGCGCACCCTCGGTCTCGCCGACGTGGTGACCACGCAGGGGGATAACTTCGCCGAGCTCGTCGCGGGCGGAGGAGGGCGTGTCCTGGTGCACGCCGCCGCCGGCAGCGAGACCCGTGCCCACAGCGGCACCACCGATCTGTGCCTCATGGTGGACTCGGCCGATGAAGCCGCCCGCGTGCTCGTCGAACGCGGTCTCGACGCGGAGGTCTGGGACGAGAGCTACGGCAGGCAGGGAGCGCTGCGGCTGCCCGGCGGGGAGGTCGTGGCCCTCAATGAAAAGCAGCAGGATCTCTACGGCTACCAGGGGCATCCGGGCACCGGAGCCGATGAGCGCCTGCGGGTGGTCGGCGTGCTGGACAGTCCGGACATGGACGCCGACCAGGCCTGGGCACAGCAGATCGGCCTGCGAGCGGAGGGGGAGGGCGATGAGTGGTACCGCTCCCTCGGCGCCCCCGGGGCCGGTGCCCTCGGTCTGCACGGCCCCGGCGCCGAGGTCGAGCGCACCCGGGACGTCGGCTCCGAGCTCGGCCCCTCGCTCCTGGTCCGTCTGGGCCTGGAGACCTCCGAGGATCTCGCATCCCTCGCGGAGCGCCTCACAGCCTCCGGATATCCGGCCCGGGTGGTCGACGAGCACGGCCTGCGCGCCGTCCACCTCACCGACCCCGACGGCGAGCACCTGGAGATCCACCCCCGTTCGGATGTCTGAGTGCCCCGGCGGCGCCGATCCACCCGGGCGGCGCCGTCGGCGCTCTGTCGCACCGTCGGCCTGTCGCACCGGCGGCCTCCTGGCACGGTGCCCGGCAGCCATCCGAGGAGTGTCCAGAATGCGCGTGACGTGGGTCTCCTGCGATACGGTGAGCTCGACCGACCTGTCCCGTGCCACGGGACCGACGATGCAGGAGCGCAGATGTCCGACGACGCCGTCACCGGGATCGAGAACCTCTCCCAGGAGACCCGCACCTTCTCCCCACCCAGCTCCTTCGTGCAGGACGCGGTGGCCCGCCCCCGCCTGTACGAAGAGGCGCAGCGCGACCGTGAGGCCTTCTGGGCCTCCCGCGCCCACCTGCTGAGCTGGAAGAAGAAGTTCACCGAAGTCCTGGACTGGTCCAACCCGCCGTTCGCCCGCTGGTTCGCCGACGGCACGCTGAACGCCGCGTACAACTGCGTGGACCGCCACGTCGAGGCTGGGCATGGCAAGCAGGTGGCCCTGCTGGCCGAGTATGAGGACGGCTCCGATGCGTCCTTCACCTACGCGGAGGTCAAGGACGAGATCTCCCGCATGGCGAATGTTCTGCAGGACCTCGGCGTGACCACCGGAGACCGCGTCGCGATCTATCTGCCGATGGTCCCCGAGGCCGTCTTCGCGATGCTCGCCTGCGCCCGCATCGGCGCCCCCCACTCGGTGGTCTTCGGTGGCTTCAGCGCTGAAGCGCTGCGCAGCCGTATCGAGGACGCCGAGGCGAAGGTCGTCATCACCGCCGATGGGCAGAACCGCCGCGGCAAGCAGCTGCCGCTCAAGCCCGCCGTGGATGCCGCGCTCGCCGGTGGCGGCGAGAGCGTGAAGCACGTGCTGGTGGTGCGCCGCACCGGCGGCGGCGTGGAGTGGACTGAGGGCCGTGACGTGTGGTGGCACGAGGCGCGCGAGAACGCCTCGACCGAGCATGAGCCGGTGTTCGTCGAGGCCGAGCATCCGCTGTTCATCCTCTACACCTCCGGCACCACCGGAAAGCCCAAGGGCATTGTGCACACCACCGGCGGGTACCTCACCCAGGCCGCCTACACCCACCGCAATGTCTTCGACCTCAAGCCCAAGACCGACGTGTACTGGTGCACCGCGGACGTCGGCTGGATCACCGGGCACACGTATGTGGTGTACGGGCCGATGGCCAACCGCTCCACCCAGGTGATCTACGAGGGCACCCCGGACACCCCGCACCAGGGCCGCTGGTGGGAGATCGTCGAGAAGTACGGCGTGACCCAGTTCTACTCCTCGCCCACCGCGATCCGCACCGCCATGAAGTGGGGCGAGGACATCCCGGCGAAGTTCGACCTCAGCTCCCTGCGCCTGCTCGGCACCGTCGGGGAGGCCATCAACCCTGAGGCCTGGATGTGGTACCGCCGCGTCATCGGCGCCGACCGCTGCCCCATCGTGGACACCTGGTGGCAGACCGAGACCGGCGGCATCATGATCTCGCCGCTGCCGGGCATCACCGACACCAAGCCCGGCTCCGCCCAGGTGCCGCTGCCCGGCATCAGCGTCGACGTCATCAACGACGCCGGGGAGTCTGTGAACAACGGCGAGGGCGGCTACCTCGTGATCACTGAGCCGTGGCCCGCCATGCTGCGGGGTATCTGGGGTGATCCGGAGCGGTTCCAGGACACCTACTGGTCGCGCTTCCCCGGCGCCTACTTCGCGGGCGACGGCGCGAAGAAGGACGAGGACGGGGACATCTGGCTGCTCGGCCGGGTGGATGACGTCATGAACGTCTCCGGGCATCGCCTGTCCACCATGGAGATCGAATCCGCGCTGGTCAGCCACGAGTGGGTGGCGGAGGCCGCGGTGGTGGGCGCAAGCGACGACACCACCGGCCAGGCCCCGGTCGCCTTCGTGATCCTGCGCTCCGGCTCCGAGGAGGCGATCGCCGAGGCGGGAGGCGAGCAGAAGGTGCCCGAGCTGCTGCGCGCCCATGTGGGGGCCGAGATCGGCCCGATCGCCAAGCCCAAGAAGGTGCTGCTGGTCAGCGAGCTGCCCAAGACCCGCTCCGGTAAGATCATGCGCCGTCTGCTGCGCGATGTGGCCGAAAATCGTGAGGTCGGGGACACTCAGACTCTCGCCGATGCGTCCGTGATGGACCTGATCCAGCAGGGGCTCAGCGGGAAACGGTGACGTCCCCCAGATCCGAGCGTGCGCGGAGGGTGCCCACCGGGGTGCCCTCCGCACTGCGTATCGCGGGGTCCACGCGCACATCGCCGAGGTCGGTCGTGGCCTCCACCTCCCAGGTGGCATCACCGGCGATCCGTACGGTCACATTGCCCAGGTCCGCGGTGACGTCCGCGGTGCCCTGCGCCCCACTCGGCAGCTGCACCGCGACATCTCCCGTATCGGTGCGCGCCTCCAGATGCTCGGTGGGAACACCGCTGATCTCCACATCGCCGAGGTCGGCGAGGACCGTCAGGTCCGGTGCCTGCCCGGCGGGGATCAGCAGCAGCACATCCCGCGGCCCGGCGTGGCCGGGCAGGGTGCTGATGCGCCCCGGCTGAGCGATCTCGAGGGCGGGATGCGCTGCATCGCCGGTGACGCTGATCGAGGCACGGACCAGCTCGTCCGCAGCGGGCGGCTGCGTCTGCCCGGGCTCGACCAGTGCCGCCGTCACCTCCGTGACCGCGGGGCTCGCGAGCACGCGCACCGTCCCGAGATCCGAGCGCAGCGTGAGGCTCTCCGGTGCCCCGAGCATGACCACGGCCGGCACATCGGTGAAGCGCGCTCCCTCCTGGCGGGCGATCAGGCTCGCCGCCAGCAGCCCGACCACCAGCAGCCCGACCAGGGCGAGTGCCGTCGCGATGGTCGCTGTGCGCACGGCCCGGTCGGTCGTCGGGCGGGGGCCGAGGCGCCGGGCAGGCTCGAGGCGGGCCGGTGGCGCGCCCGGAGTGGCCGACGGGGCAGCGGGTGCGGGCGATCGGGCATCGGTCCCGGAGGGATCAGCGGGTGCGGTTGCTGCCGGGCCGAGTGGTTCCCGGGGCGGGGTACTCATGACCGGTCCTCGGACTCCAGGTAGCGCAGCACCGCCATCACCCGACGGTTCTCGCCCTCAACCGGGGGCAGATCGAGCTTCAGCAGCAGGGAGGAGATGTGCTTCTCCACACTGCCGGCAGAGACGAATAGTGTCTCGGCGATCGCCTGATTGGAGCGGCCCTGCGCCATGAGGGTGAGGACCTCCCGCTCCCGCGGGGTGAGGGACTCCAGGGTGCGGCGCTGCCGGGACCGCACGAAGATCTGCTGGACCACCTCCGGGTCGAGCCACGTGCCGCCCGCGCCGACGTCCTGCACCACGCCCAGGAAATCATCGACATCGGCCACCCGGTCCTTGAGCACATAGCCCAGCCCGACGGGGGAGTCGGCGATCAGCTCGGAGGCGTAGCGCTCCTCGACGTACTGGGACAGCACCAGCAGACGCACCCGCGGGTTTTGGGCGCGGATCAGGGTGGCGGCCTTGACGCCCTCATCGGTGAACGTGGGCGGCATGCGCACATCGATCACGGCCAGATCCGGCTGATGATCAGACACCGCAGCGAGCAGCGCCGTCGCATCGCCGACCGCCGCGACCACCTCGTGGCCGGCCTCGGTCAGAAGCCGTTCTAGACCCGCGCGCAGCAGCACGGCATCGTCGGCGATCACGATCCTCATCGGGGCATCTCCTCAGCGGTGGGGCGGGCGGCCGGCGGCGCAGCGACGGCCGCGGGAGGGGCAGGGCGGCGCGGGGCGGAGGGCTCCACATCGCCGGTGGGAAGGGTGGCCTGCAGAACGGTGCCGCCGCCCGGCGGGGAGGTGACCTCCAGATAGCCGCCGGTGGCGCGCACCCGGTCGGTCAGGCCCGCGAGGCCGGTGGACTGTCCGTCACGGTGCACCCGCGCCCCGCCGCGGCCGTCATCGCGGATCCGCACGTGCAGCGTCGAGTCATCCTCGCGCACCGTGACCTGCACCGCGTTGGCCCCGGCGTGCTTGGCGACATTGGTGAGCGCCTCAGCAACCAGGAAATAGGCGACCGCCTCACGTTCTCGATCCAGACCCGTGCGGTCGGGCGGCAGCAGGGAGACCTCCAGCTGGACCGGCACCCGGGAGCGGGCCGCCAGGGCCGACAGCGCCGCATCGAGCCCGCGGTCGGTGAGGACCGCGGGGTGGATGCCGCGGGCCAGCTGGCGCAGATCTGTCATCACTGACTTGGCCTCCGCATGCGCCTCACCGATCAGGGTCTCGGCCCGCGCGGGGTCGCTGCGGATCGCCGAGCGGGCCAGCCCCAGCGTCATCGCGAGATTCACCAGGCGCGGCTGCACCCCGTCATGCAGATCCCGCTCGATGCGCAGCCGCTCCTGGGCGGCGGCATCCACCGCGCCGCGGCGCCGCGCGGACATCTCCGCCACCTGCTCACGCAGATCCTCCTCGGAACCGGAGATCAGCCCCCGCGCCAGCCCCCGGTCGGCCAGGGCTCCCAGCACGAGCGTCCCCGCGGCGAGCAGCACCGCGCTGAAGCCGATCAGCCCCAGCCCGGGCCGACCCACCTCGCGGCCCAGCAGCGTCACACTCTCGTACAGCAGGGCGAGATCCACCGCGCTCCACCCGATCCACAGCAGCCCTGCAGCGCTCACCGCGAAGGCACCGCTGATGAGCAGGCTCAGATGGTGATGCAGCACCCCGCGCCAGAACGCTCCGCTGCCCAACTCGAACCAGACATCCTGCAGCACCCGCCCCATCCCGTGCCGCGTCGAGCGGAGACGGGGCGGCAGGATGACGGTGATGCCGTGGATCGCGACCGCACGGCGCCGCTCCACGCGAACCACCGGAATCATCACGGCGAGCCAGGGCGCGAGCAGCAGCACGCCCGCACCCAGCGCCGGCAGCGAGCTGAGACCGCCGAGCAGCAGCACCAGGCTCAGCGGCAGCCACGTGATCGCGAGCGCTCCGCCGACTACCACCGCGGCGAGGGCGGCGGCATTCACGCGCGGCCGACGGGGAACCGGCGCCTGGGCGGTGACGGACTGCATGAGATGACCCTAGGCCCTCGCGTCGGGGGCACAGCACGGTGTAGGCCCCGCGGCGAAGGCGGGGGGAAACCCCCATAACGTGATCTCGTCGAGGTGAGCCGCGCCGCGGCGGCGGATGCGGTTCAATGGGTCCCATGAGCAGTGACGCCCACGCATCCGACGACCACGTCGACCCCGTCTCCGATACCTCTCGCGCCGCCACCGAGGACGGCAGCAGCGGCCAGATGATCGACAACCTGCGCCGCACCCAGGAGCAGATGATCTCCGACGGCCAGGAGCGCGGAACCCTCCGCGATGTGGCCGACTCCCTGGGCATCTCCAGCGCCGTCGCGCTGCGCGCCCTGCGCGGCGCAGCGGAGATCAAACCGCAGATGGCCACCCGGGTGCGGGAAGCGGCAGAGCGCCTGCACTTCCCCCTCGACGAGCTCAGCGAGGAGACCGAGCACCGTGGCGTCGTCGCCGTGCTGGTCAACACCATGCGCAACACGTGGATCTCCGATCTCGTGCGCTCCATCCGCATCGAGCTGACCGCCACCGGCCGCACCGTCGTCGTGGTCCCCACCCGCCGCCGCGTCCCTGAGTACCCGGTGGCTGCGGACACTGACGCCATCGAGAACCTCGTGCACCTGGGGGTGGACGGCTTCCTCATGATCTCCGACCTCGCGGACATGGATCATGTCCTGGAGGCCACCGGCAGCCGGCCGCTCGTGGGCATCGGCTGCTCCCGCTCCCTGGCGGGCCGCTTCGACACCGTCCGGATCGACGACGAAGTGGGCCAGGGGCTGCTGGTCGACCACCTGGTGGGCCTCGGCCACCGCGAGATCGCCCACGTCGGCGGTGTCGGCGCGGAAGTGGCGCGCGAACGCGCCGAAGCGTTCCGCAAGGCCATGGAGCGTCATGGCCTGGGAGATATCGCCCGCGTCGAGCCCGGTGACTTCACCGAGCAGGTGGGGCAGACCGCCGGGTCGATGCTGCTGCGCGGCTCCAAGGTCCCCACCGCCGTGACCTGCTCCAACGACGTCAGCGCGATCGGTGTGCTGGCTGCCGCTGCGGAGGCGGGCTACGCGGTTCCGGAATCCCTCGCCGTGGCCGGCTACGGCAACACGTCCCTTGCCTCCTCCGGCATTGCAGAGCTGACCAGTGTGGATCCGAACTCCAGCCGACTGGGGGCGCTCGCCGCCCAGCATCTGGTGGAGCGGATCTCCGGGCATGATGGTCCTGCCCGTGACGTGGCCGTGGCTCCGTCCCTGGTGGCGCGTCGCACCACTTCCGCCGGCCCCCGCCCCGAGACGGTGCGCCGCAAGCGCATCAGCGTGGACTGAGCACCGCCGACCTCGTGGACGGCACGATCACCGACCCCGACACCCTGAGATAGGCTTCCCGGCATGATCAACACCACGAACGACCCGAGCACGCCGCCCACCCAGCGGTCCATCGGCGAGCTCGTCCAGTCCATCCGCGACGAGCTCCTCGGCGTCGTCCATCACGAGATCGACATCGCCAAGAAGGAGTTCACCGCCCTCGGCATCAAGATCGGCATCATCGCTGGCTGCGCCGCGGTGCTGCTGTTCCTGCTGCTGTCGGCCTGGGTGATGCTGCTGTTCGCTGCCGCCACCGGCCTGCAGGCGCTGGGCCTGCCGTCCTGGGGCGCTTTCCTCATCGTCGCGGGCGTGTTCATTCTCCTGAGTGCGATCGCCGGCCTCGTCGCCTTCCTGGCGTTCAAGAAGCTGCAGGCCCCGCAGACCACGATCGACACCTCCAAGAACATCGTCGATGCCGTCCAGGGCAAGCGGCGCCGCAACGCCGTGACCTACGACGACACCTTCGAGGAGCTGTACGGCAAGCAGGTCTCCGCCCGCGCCGAGTGAGGGCGGCCAGCCGCAGCGCCCGCGCCGGGCGCAGCGTCCCATCGGCCGCCTGACCTGTTCGGGCCTGACCGGCAAGGCAGTACCCTGGAGCCTGTGAGCCTCCACCTGCACGACACCGCCACCCGCACCACCGCACCGCTGAACCCGGTGCACCCGGGGGCGGTGTCGCTGTATGTCTGCGGCCCCACCACCCAGGGCGCCCCGCATCTGGGGCACCTGCGCACCTTCCTGGCCTTCGATGTCCTGGTGCGCTGGCTCGAGCGCAGCGGATACGCCGTCACCCACGTGCGGAACGTCACCGACATCGACGACAAGATCCTGGCGAAGTCCGCCGAGGCGGGCGCCGAGTGGTGGGCATGGTCGCTGCGGTTCGAGCGGGAGTTCGGGGACGTGCTGGATCGGCTGGGGAACCGTCGGCCCACCTATGAGCCCCGCGCCACCGGGCACGTCCCGGAGATGATCGCGTTCATGCAGCGGCTGATCGAGCGCGGACACGCGTACGCCGACGGCGCTGGATCGGTGTACTTCGACGTCGGCTCCTTCCCCGAGTACGGGGCGCTGACCCGCCAGTCGCTCGAGGACATGCAGGATGCGGGCGAACAGATGGAGCCCGGCAAGCGGGACCGGCGCGACTTCGCGCTGTGGAAGGCGGCCAAGCCCGAGGAGCCCGCCACCGCTGCCTGGGACACCCCCTTCGGGCGCGGCCGGCCGGGCTGGCACCTCGAATGCTCTGCCATGAGCCGCAAGTACCTGGGGGAGACCTTCGACATCCACGCCGGGGGCCTGGATCTGCGCTTCCCGCATCATGAGAACGAGCAGGCGCAGTCCCGCGCCGCCGGCTTCGGCTTCGCCCAGCGCTGGATGCACTCCGGTGTGCTGACCGTCGACGGGCTGAAGATGGGCAAGAGCCTGGATAACTTCGTCACCGCCGCCCGCGCGCTCGCCGAGCATCCTGCTCCCGCGGTGCGCCTGGCCCTCGTGGGAAGCCATTACCGCGCCACCGTCGAATACAACGCCCGTGCCGTGGGCGAGGCCGAGGTGGTGTGGGAGCGCTTCACCCAGACCGCCCGACGGGCCGCCGGACTGCTGGGGGAGCATCCCCTTGCCGCTGCTGATGCGGATCTCAGCGCCGTGGAGCTGCCGGCGGAGTTCACCGCCGCGATGGATGATGACCTCTCCGTGCCTGAGGCCCTGGCTGTGGTCCACCGCACCCAGGCGAGCCTGAACACCCTGCTGTCCACCGGCAGCGCAGCGGACCGCGGGCAGCTCGCGGCGACGCTCGGCGCCCTGCGCGGCATGCTCGATGTGCTGGGCCTGGACCCGCTGGCGGCGCAATGGGCCGACGCGACCGCAGGCGGCGCCGAGCATGCCGTGCTCGATGCGCTGATCCAGACCCAGCTCGCGGCCCGCGCCGCCGCCCGCGCCGAGAAGGACTGGGCGCGCGCCGATGCGCTGCGTGATCAGCTCACGGCCGCGGGCATCCGCATCGAGGACGGCCCGGATGGCGCGAGCTGGAGCCTCGCGTCCGAGCACTGAGCAGCGAGGAGACACCCCTATGGCAGGCAACAGCTCGCGCCGCGGCGCGGTGCGCAAGAGCAAGAAGGGCGTCACCGTCGGTTCTGGCGGCAAGCGTCGTCGCGCGCTTGAGGGCCGTGGCCCCACCCCCAAGGCGGAGGATCGCCCGGCCCACAAGGCCTACACAGGCGGGACCGGGAAGAGCCGCAGCACGCGCACCGAGCGCAAGGCCCCCGGCAGCGACCAGGTGGCCGGACGCAACGCTGTGCTCGAGGCGCTGCAGGAGGATGTGCCCGCCACCAAGCTGACCATCATGACGCGCCTGGACACCGATGAGCGGGTGCGGGAGATCCTGCGGCTGGCCGCTCAGCGAGCCCTCCCTATCGCCGAAGCCTCCCGCACGGACCTGGACCGCATGACCGACCATGCCGTGCACCAGGGGGTGGCGCTGACCATCCCGCCATACGAGTACGCGGACGTGCCCGAGCTGCTGCAGATCGCCGCCGACCGGTTCGAGACCCCGCTGCTGGTGGCCCTCGACGGGGTGACCGACCCGCGCAACCTCGGGGCGATCCTGCGCAGCGCCGACGCCTTCGGCGCCCACGGCGTGATCCTGCCCGAGCGGCGCAGCGTCTCGATGACCGCGAGCGTGTGGAAGGTCGCCGCCGGGGCGGCCGGTCGCGTGCGCGTCGCCCAGGTCACGAACCTCAACAGGGCCCTGACGTCCCTGAAGTCCCAGGGTGTGTTCGTTCTGGGACTGGACGCCGACGGGGATGTCAACACGCGGGATCTGGAGCTCGGCACCGAGCCGGTCACCCTCGTGGTCGGCGCGGAGGGCAAGGGGCTCAGCCGGCTTGCCCGCGAGATCAGCGACCAGGTGGTGTCCGTGCCGATGGCCGGACGCGCCGAGTCGCTGAACGCCTCCGTCGCTGCGGCGATCGCCCTGTATGAGGTCTCCGGGGTGCGGGAGCGTCGCGGCCTGCGCTGAGCCGCACCCAGGAGGTGCCGACGCTGCTTGCCGCGCCGGGCGACGGCCGGTGCCGCTCAGCTGTCGAGGATCGGGAGAGCCGAGGTCTCCGTCGTCACGAGGGATTTCTCATCGGGGCGGTGGCTGAGGACGGTGAGGATGTAATCCCGCACCGTGTCATCCAGGCTCACATCCTGCCCGCCCCGTTCGGACAGGAACCACTTGTGCTCGAGCACCTCGTGGTAGAACTCCGGCGGCTCGAGCTTGGAGCGCATGGACCGGGGGATTGCCCGCACCACCGGCTCGTACTGCTGCTTGAGCCACTCGTGGGCCACGAACTCCTCGTCCTCGGCCTGCTGCTCGGTGGCCGCCCGGTACTGGTCCAGATCGTTCAGCAGCCGCCGCGCCTGGTTCTCCTGCGCATCGATGCCGGTCAGGCGCATCAGACGCCGGGCATGGTGCCCCGCATCGACCACCTTGGGCATGATCGACAGGGAGGTGCCCGACAGGTCCGTGGTGATCTCCAGCTCGCCCACGTCGAAGCCGAGCTCGTTGAGCTTCTCGATGCGGGCTGAGACCCGCCAGCGCTCATCGGCGGAGAACCGTTCGCGCGCTGTGAGGGTGTCCCACAGCTCGGTATAGCGGTCCACCAACTCATCGCCCACCTCGACGGGATCCACTTCGGGGTCGAGCATCTCCCCGGCCTGCAGATCCATCAGCTCGCCGATGATGTTGGTGCGCGCCAGATCCAGGTCGTAGCGGCGCTGCCCGTCGGTCAGCTCCTCATGCAGCGTCCCGGTCTCCACATCCACCAGGTATGCGGCGAACGCCCCGGCGTCGCGGCGGAACAGCGTGTTGGACAGCGACACATCCCCCCAGTAGAAACCGGCCAGGTGCAGACGCACCAGCAGCACGGTGAGCGCGTCCAGCAGCCGCTGCGCGGTCTCCTCCTGCGAGACCTGGCTGAACACCGCCCGATAGGGGAGGGAGAACTGCAGATGGCGCGTGATCAGCACCGCATCCAGCGGCTCCCCGGCGGGTGTCACACGCCCGGAGATCACCGCGAAGGGCTCGACGCACGGCTCGCCCATGCGCCGCAGCACCCGAAGCATGTCGTACTCGCGGCGGGCCAGATCATGGTTGATCTCCTTCAGAGCCAGGACGCGGCCGGAGACGCGCACGAAGCGCACCACATGCCGCGAGATGCCGCGCGGCAGAGCGGCCAGGATCTCCTCCGGCCACTGCTCCAGCGGCTGCTCCCACGGCAGGTCCAGCAGGGCCGGATCGGGCCGGGCCGCGGTGATCTCCAGAGGTGCCATGGCTCCATTGTCCTCCCTATCGACCGTGGGGCGCGCCAGCGGCCCGGACGGGCGACGGGCGCCCGGCTCTCGGCCGGACGCCCGTCGCGCTGCGGTGCGGGGTGGGTCAGTCGCCCAGACGCTCACCGGTCTTCGTGTCGAACAGGTGCACGTGGTTCTCCTTGGGGCGGAAGTGCACCGTCTCACCCTTCTGGGGAGGACGGCGGCCGTCGACGCGCGCGATGAACGGCTTGTCCGTCTCCTCGGCGCCAGCGCGGCGGCCGTAGATGAAGGCGTCGGCGCCGAGCTCCTCGACCACGTCCACCTCGACCGGGATGCCCTGGCCGTCGGTGGCGATGTCCAGATCCTCGGGGCGCACACCCACGGTGACGGTCTTCTCATCGGTGCCCGAGAGGGTCGTGCGGTCCACCGGGAGGATCGCGTCGCCGAAGCGGGCGCCCTGATCGGTCAGCTGCTCCTCCACGAGGTTCATGGCGGGCGAGCCGATGAAGCCGGCGACGAACACGTTGTTGGGGTGGTCGTACATGCGGCGCGGGGTGTCGATCTGCTGCAGCACGCCGCGGTCGAGCACCGCCACGCGGTCACCCATCGTCATGGCCTCGGTCTGGTCGTGGGTCACGTACACGGTGGTGACGCCCAGGCGGCGCTGGAGGGAGGCGATCTGGGTACGGGTGGACACACGCAGCTTCGCATCCAGGTTGGACAGCGGCTCATCCATGAGGAACACCTGCGGGGAGCGCACGATCGCGCGGCCCATGGCTACACGCTGACGCTGACCACCGGAGAGTGCCTTCGGCTTGCGGTCCAGGTACTCGGTGAGGTCGAGAATCGCGGCGGCATCCTCGACGCGCTGACGGATCTCCGCCTTCGGGGTGCCGGCGATCTTCAGGGCGAAGCCCATGTTGTCGGCCACCGTCATGTGCGGGTACAGCGCGTAGTTCTGGAACACCATGGCGATGTCACGATCCTTCGGCGGCACGTCGGTGACGTCGCGCTCGCCGATCAGGATGCGGCCCGCGTCGATCTCCTCGAGACCGGCGAGCATGCGCAGGGCGGTGGACTTACCAGAGCCGGAGGGGCCGACCAGGACGAGGAACTCGCCGTCGCCCACTTCGATGTTCAGCTCGTTGACCGCGGGCCACTCCTGGCCCGGGTAGATGCGGCTGGCGTGGTCATAGGTGACTGTTGCCATGGGGATTCTCCTTCACCGGCAGGTACGTGCCGGACGGTCCGTCGTGAAGTGATGGTCACCGGGTCCGGCTGGCCTCCGCGAGGGGGTGCGCCATCGCACCGGTGGGTACCACTCTAGACCATGTCTCGACTCCGACGTGACGTGCCCGACACGTGGGCAGAGGACAGGCGGGCGGAAGGGGCAGAAGGAGGACAGACGGACAGAAGAGCAGAAGGGCAGAAGGGTAGGAGGGCAGCGGGCGCGAGCGGCCGTGCGGGAGGGCAGCGGATGAGGTAGGCCGTCGATGCAGCGGGCGGTGCGGAATACTGGCGCGGTGGACATCACCGAGCTGACCGAGAAGATCCTCACCCGCCGCGCGGGCACCGACGAACCGCTGCGGATCGTGCAGGCCGGGCACCCGGCTCTGCGCCGCCAGGCGCTGCGCGCTCATGGCCGCCTGGAGGCATCGCTGCTGAGCGAGCTGGTCGCGGCGATGGTGGTCACGATGCGCAAGGCTCCCGGTGTGGGGCTCGCCGCCCCGCAGATCGGCCTGCCGCTGCGCCTGGTGGTCGTCGAGGATCCTTTCGCGGATCCGGACGATCCCGATGATCAGCTGCTCGAGCGCGACCCACTGCCGCTGCGCGTGCTGCTGGACCCGGCGGTGGAGCTGCTGGGCAGCGAACGCGTCTTCGCCTTCGAGGGCTGCTTGTCCGTGGATGGCTGGCAGTCGATCGTGCCGCGCTCCCGCCGCGTGCGCCTGTCCGCCACCGAACTGCTGGCCGACGGAACCCTGCGGGAGGTGGAGGAGGAGCATGTGGGCTGGACCGCGCGGATCCTCCAGCACGAGACGGACCACCTGCACGGCACCCTGTGTCACGACCGCGCGGTGCCCCGCTCCTTCGTCGCCGCGGGCTATGCGGGCCGCTACGCGTCCCTGCCCGATGCCGTGCGGCGCCTGGGCCTTCAGGGAGGGGTGACGCGCCTGGGGGAGGGCGAGGTCATCCTCGCGGACTGACCGCCCACCGGCCTGCACAGCCCGCCGGGCGGCACGGTGCCGGACGGCGCTGCGTGGCACCGCCCCAGGGCCCGGGCAGGGTAGCGTTGCCCTGGTCCCGCGGTCGCGGGACCGCGAACGCGAGACAGCAGGAGGACCGACGGTGGCAGACGAGCAGAACCCCAGCATGGACCCGCAGATGCCGGCGCCGGGCCTGGCTCCCGCTGCTGCGGGCGAGGTGGAGCTGGCCGACGAGCCCTGGATCGACCTCCTGGACCGTGTCCTGCAGGCCCAGGCTCCGCTCGCGCGCGGCTACGTCGAGCGCCTGCGCGCCGAGCGTCCGGAGGCCACCGAGCGTCAGCTGCTCGAGCTGCTCACCGGACGGTTCGTCGCGCTGACCACCACCGTCGGCGCCGGAGCGGGAGGTGTTGCGGCACTGCCGGGGCTGGGCACGGTGGCGGCCTTCGGACTCACCCTGGGCGAGGGACTGACCTTCGCGCAGACGAGCGCCTTTCTGACCCTCGCGGCCGCCGAGATCCACGGCGTGGACATGAGCGATGAGCAGTCACGGCGCCTGGTGCTGATGGCCGTGCTCAGCGGTGAGCGCGGCACCGAGATCATCGCCAAGGCGCTGGGCAAGCAGGGGCTGCAGTGGAACGCCGTGTTGGGCGGGGGCGGAATCGTGCCTGGTCTGATCAGCCGTCAGGTGGGCAAGTACATCCGCCGTCGGATCCTGGCCCGCACCGGCCGGGTGTGGGTCACCCGCCTGCTGCCCTTCGGGATCGGCGCGGTCCTGGGCGGACTGGCAGCCCGCGCGGTGGCACGCTCCGTGGTGGAGGCGCTGCACGAGATCTTCTCCCAGTCCGCCCAGTCCGCTGGAGGACGCGGGATCAATCCTCCTGCGTGAACTCGTTGGCGTGCTCGGTGCCCACCGCACGCTGGTAGGAGCGACGGATCTCCGCCTCCGCGTCCGTGCGGCCCTCCCAGTGGGCGCCCTCGACGCTCTTGCCCGGCTCGAGGTCCTTGTACACCTCGAAGAAGTGCTGGATCTCCAGGCGGTGGTACTCGGAGACGTCGGTCAGCTCCTGCCGCCGCACCTGCCGCCGGTCACCCACCGGCACCGCGATGATCTTGTCGTCACCGCCGGACTCATCCCGCATGCGGAACATGCCCAGCGCCCGGCAGCGGATCAGGCAGCCGGGGAACGTCGGCTCCTCCAGCAGCACCAGGCAGTCCAGGGGGTCCCCGTCCTCACCGAGGGTCCCCTCGATGAACCCGTAGTCATCCGGGTAGCGGGTGGCGGTGAACAGCATCCGATCCAGGCGAATGCGCCCGTTGTGGTGGTCCACCTCATACTTGTTGCGATTCCCGCGAGGGATCTCGATGGTCACGTCGAATTCCACGACAGAGGCTCCATTGCTCCGGCCCGCTGGGCCACTGACACTGACCGGGACACCCTATCGTGGGGTCATGGCCAAGGCCGCACGCGAGAGGATCTGGCGCACCACCGCAATGGTGATGTGCGCCGCCGTCCCCGTCTCCTTCTACGTGCTGGGGGACCTCACCGACGCCTTTCCCGGTGTGCTCACTCTCACCCGCGAGGAGGAGGGTCCCACCTCCGGTCCGCGCGCCGTCTCCGAGGACTGGAAGCGCATCCCTGTCCCCGACGCCGTGCCCGGGGAGCCGCCCGCCTCTGCGCCCGCTGACGCGGAGAGTCTGCAGGAACGCATGGAGGCGAAGGCGACGCTGCCCGTGGTGGACGGCGGTCTTGCCTTCAGCGTGGTCGATGCTGAGACCGGTGAGGTGCTCGCCGCCCGCGACGCCGAGAGCGCGCATGTGCCCGCCTCCACCCTCAAGCTGCTCACCGCTGCTGCAGTCCTGCGCCAGTACAGCGGCGATGAGGTCCTGGTCACGCGCGCCACGCTCGACGGCGACACCATCACCCTCGTGGGCGGCGGGGATATGACCCTCAGCGAGAAAGACGTGAAGAAGCTGGCTTCCCAGGCCGCCACGCTCGCGAAGGACGCCGACCTCACGACGGTGCAGGTGCGGTACGACGACAGCTACCTCACCGGCGGCGCGAACCCGGCCTGGGGGGACAACGGGCCGGCCGGAGGCTGGGTGGCGCCCACCGCCTCTCTCGCCCTCGACTCCGGCCGCCTGGATGCCGAGCCCTACGGCCGCAAGTCCCTGGACCCTGCACGGGATGCCGCCGAGCGCTTCGCCGAGCTTGTGGCCGCGGAGGACCTCGAGGTCGCCGGTGACGTCACGAAGGGAGAGGCACCCCAGGACGCCCCGAGCGTCGAGGTGGCCTCCGAGCCGCTGTCCGAGCTGGTGCGCCACACCCTGCTGGTCTCCGACAACACCACCGCCGAACTGCTCGCCCACCTCGTGGCGCTGGCCCGCGATGAACCCACCACACCCGAAGGTGCGGCCGCCGCGGTGGAGGCGGAGATCCGTGAGCTCGGCGCCGAGCTCGGCGTGGACCAGACCTCCTTGGACACCCTCGAGATCCACGATGGCTCCGGCCTCTCGCGCAGCAACCGCGTCCCGCCCGCGCTGCTGTCCGCGGTGCTCGCCCAGGTCGCCTCCGGCAGCGCCCCCGTGCTCGAGCAGATCCTCTACGACGTGCCGATCGCCGGGCTGAGCGGCACCCTCGCGGACCGCTTCGACCGCGGAGATACGTCAGACGCCGACGGGCTGGTGCGCGGCAAGACCGGATACCTCGGGGGCGCAGCCACGCTCGCCGGGGTGGCAGTGCTGCCCGACGGCAGGACCGTCGGCTATTCCATCGTGGTGCACGGCTTCGACGGGGCGGACGCCGATGACGCGCGCGCCGCCGTCGACGCGGTTGCCGCCGAGCTCGTGCAGGTGGACTGATGGCCGGACCACCCCCTGTGGTCGCCCGCGCCCGCACCGCGGTGCGCGCAGCGGTGACCGTGCGGATCGAGGACCTCGCCGATGCGACCGCCGTCGGCGACCTATCCCCGCGGCTCCTCGTGGGCCTCTCCGGTGGCGCCGATTCCCTGGCTCTGCTGGTGACCACCGCCTGGGTGGGGGAGCGACTGGGCTTGCAGACCGAGGCTGCGATCGTCGACCACGGCCTGCAGGACGACTCCGCGCGCATCGCCGAACAGGCCCGCACCACCACCGAACAGCTCGGCTGCCTCGCGCACGTGCTGCGCGTCCACGTCGACGCAGAGGCTCCGGGCGGTGTGGAGAACGCCGCCCGCACCGCCCGCCACGACGCCCTCGAGCAGCTGCGGGCCGACCGTGGGGCGCTCGCCGTCCTGCTCGGCCACACTCTCGATGACCAGGCCGAGCAGGTGCTCATGGGTCTTGCGCGCGGTGCCGGTCCGCGGGCGCTGGCCGGAATCCCGCGCCGCCGCGGAGCACTGCTGAGGCCGTTCCTCGGGACCGGGCGCGATGAGCGCACCGCCCTGCGCCGTGCCGACACCGAAGAGATCTGCCGCCTGCACGACCTCACCTGGTGGGAGGACCCCATGAACGCGGACCGCACACTGCTGCGCGCCCGCGTGCGTCACGAGCTGCTGCCGCAGCTGCGGGACGTGCTCGGGGACCAGATCGATGAGAACCTCGCACGTACCGCTGACCTCGTCCGCCCGGACGTCGACCACCTCGACGCCGAGGCCGCCGAGCTGCTCACGGCCCTGCGCCGCGACGCCGGTGAACTGCACGAGACGGGGGATGTGCTGGCCCTGGACGTGCACGCCCTCGCCGCGGTCCCCACACCGCTGCGCACCCGTGTGGTGCGCGATGCCACGCGTTCCGCCGAGCGCGCAATCCGCGCCACGGCGCCACAGGGCTCCACGAAATCCCTGCTGAGACGGCACGTGCTGGAGATCGATGCGCTGGTGGTCACCTGGCACGGTCAGGATGCTGTAAGCGTTCCGGGTAGGATCGAGGTCGCTCGCCGCGACGGCCTGCTGGTGTGGCGCCGTCAGTCCGACTGACTGCCGTCCCGACCAGGGAGCATGATCCCGCGGCGAGAGCCCCGACGGTCCTGGACCCGATGTACCTGGAGGAGATCCGCGTGCCTGAGACGCACATCCACCCCGACGTCGAACGGGTCCTGCTGGACTCGCAGCAGATCCGCGACCGGCTCACGGAGATGGGTGCGCAGATCACCGCCGACTATGCCGAGAACCCCCCGATTCTGGTGGGTGTGCTCAAGGGCGCTGTCATGGTGATGGCGGACCTCGCCCGCGAGATCGACCTCGCCGTCGAGATGGACTGGATGGCCGTGTCCTCCTACGGCTCGGGCACCAAGTCCTCCGGGGTGGTGCGCATCCTCAAGGACCTCTCGGGGGACATCACCGACCGGGATGTGCTGATCGTCGAGGACATCATCGACTCCGGCCTGACCCTCAAGTGGCTGCTGTCCAATCTGCGCTCGCGCGGACCGCGCAGCGTTGAGATCGCGACGATGCTGCGTAAACCCGAGGCCGCCCGGGTCCAGATCGACGTGAAATACGTCGGCTTCGATATCCCCAACGAATTCGTCATCGGCTACGGGCTGGACTACGCCGAGCGTTACCGCAACCTTCCCTACGTGGGCGTCCTCGCACGCTCCGTGTACCAGGACTGATCACGTGGCAGATTCTTCCCAGAACACCTCCAAGCAGCGCGGCGGCACGAAGAAGCGTCGGCCCGGCTCGATCGCCCTGTGGGTGGTGGTCGCGCTGCTGCTGGGCATGCTGCTGTTCTCCGTCCTGGGCCGCGACGGCTACGAGCGCATCGACACCGAGCAGGGACTCGAGCTGCTGGCCGGGGACACCGTCGAGCAGGCCAAGATCATCGGTGGCAACCAGCAGCGGGTGGACCTCGTCCTGACCGAGGAGTTCACGGACGGCGAGGAGAAGAAGGGCAAGCAGGTCACCTTCGCCTACGTCGACGCCCGCGCCGAACAGGTGGTGCAGGCCGTTGAGGACGCCGCACCCGAGAAGGGCTACACCGACGAAATCTCCACCAGCGCCTGGTGGTCCACGCTGCTGCTGAGCTTCCTGCCGCTGCTGCTGTTCATCGGCCTGTTCTGGTTCCTCATCATGAACGCGCAGGGCGGCGGACGCGCGATGCAGTTCGGCAAGTCCAAGGCCAAGCTGTTCAACAAGGAAGCCCCGAAGGTCACCTTCGAGGACGTCGCCGGCGCCGAAGAGGCCGTCGAGGAGCTCGACGAGATCAAGCAGTTCCTAGTCAGCCCCGAGCGCTACCAGGCAGTCGGCGCGAAGATCCCCAAGGGCGTGCTGCTGTACGGCCCGCCCGGCACCGGCAAGACCCTGCTCGCGCGCGCCGTGGCCGGTGAGGCGAATGTGCCGTTCTACTCGATCTCTGGCTCCGACTTCGTGGAGATGTTCGTGGGCGTGGGCGCGAGTCGCGTGCGCGACCTGTTCAACACCGCCAAGGAGAACGCCCCGGCGATCATCTTCATCGACGAGATCGACGCGGTGGGCCGCCACCGCGGTGCCGGCATGGGCGGCGGGCACGATGAGCGCGAGCAGACCCTGAACCAGATGCTCGTGGAGATGGACGGGTTCGACGAGAACCAGAACGTCATCCTCATCGCCGCCACCAACCGCGTGGACATCCTGGATCCGGCGCTGCTGCGCCCGGGCCGCTTCGACCGGCAGATCGCCGTGGAGGCTCCGGACCTCAACGGCCGCCTGCACATCCTGCAGGTGCACGCCAAGGGCAAACCCCTCGCGCACGACGTCGACCTCGAGCACGTCGCCAAGCGCACCATCGGCATGTCCGGTGCTGATCTCGCCAACGTCCTCAACGAGGCGGCGCTGCTGACCGCGCGCTCCGGCAACCAGATCATCGACAACCGCGCCCTGGATGAGGCGATCGACCGCGTGTCCATGGGTCCGCAGCGGTACTCGAAGGTCATGACCGAGCGGGAGCGGCAGATGACCGCGTACCACGAGGGCGGGCATGCGCTCGTGGCGGCGGCGCTGAACCACTCCGCGCCCGTCACCAAGGTGACGATCCTGCCGCGCGGCCGCGCCGGCGGCTACACGATGGTGGTCCCCACCCAGGACCGCAACTACCAGTCCCGCAATGAGCTGCTGGATCGCCTGGCCTACGCCATGGGCGGCTACGCCGTGGAGGAGAGCATCTTCCACGATGTCACCACCGGGCCGTCCTCGGACCTGCAGAACGCCACCAAGATCGCCCGCACGATGGTCATGCAGCTGGGCATGAGCGCCCGGGTGGGCCAGGTCGCGCTGAACGGCGACCAGGACGAGGTGTTCGTCGGCATGCAGCAGGGCCAGAGCCCCAAGTACGGCGCGGAGACCGCGAGCCTCGTGGACCAGGAGGTCCGCAAGCTCCTGGACGATGCCCTGGACGAGGCCTGGACCGTCATCGAACGTAACCGCGACGTGCTGGACCGCCTGGTGGAGGAGCTGCTCGAGAAGGAGACCCTGAATGAGAAGGAGCTCGCCGATATCTTCCGTGACGTGCGCAAGCAGCCGCCGCGGGATGTGTGGGCCTCGAGCACGGAGCGCCCGGCCCTCGCCGCCCCCAGCGTGGGCGGCCCGAGCGGCGAACCGGAGGCCTCCGACGCCGGCGAGCCGCTGACCCCGGGTCCGCCCGAGCTGCCGCACCCGGGTGGGGACGGCCCCCAGATCCCCGGGGCGCCGCAGGGATGAGCGAAACCAGCGCGGGCATGACCGGCGAGCCGTCCCTGCCGACGGTGGATCACGCCCGGATCGAGGCGGCGGTGCGGGAGATCCTCGCGGCGATCGGGGAGGACCCGGACCGCGACGGCCTGAAGGACACCCCCGCCCGGGTGGCCCGCATGTACGCCGAGGTGTTCGGCGGGCTCGCGATCGAGCCCAGCGAGGTGCTGCGCACCACGTTCGACATCGACCACCAGGAGCTCGTGCTGGTGCGGGACATCCAGTTCTTCTCCATGTGCGA
Organism: Brachybacterium sp. Marseille-Q7125; assembly: GCF_023062615.1. NCBI lineage: Bacteria > Bacillati > Actinomycetota > Actinomycetes > Micrococcales > Dermabacteraceae > Brachybacterium > Brachybacterium sp. Marseille-Q7125. The sequence continues at coordinate 29,877 of NZ_JALLAL010000028.1, forward strand.
GCACCACCTGCTGCCCTTCTTCGGCACCGCCCATGTGGGCTACATCCCCGGCAGCGGCGGCGTGACGGGCCTGTCCAAGCTCGCCCGCCTCGTCCAGGGCTTCGCACGCCGCCCGCAGGTCCAGGAGCGCCTTACCTCCCAGGTGGCCGATGCCCTCACCACGGAGCTCGGCGCCGCCGGCAGCATCGTCGTCGTCGAGGCCGAGCACATGTGCATGTCCATGCGCGGGGTGCGAGCCGCGGGCGCCCGCACCATCACCAGCGCGGTGCGCGGGATGCTGCGCGAGACCAGCACCCGCGCCGAGGCGCTCGCCCTGATCCGCGGACACTGACCGGAAGCGATGGCGCGATGACGATGAGCCAGCTGCGACGCCCCGACGGGCTGCCCTCCCACCTCCCCGCCGACGAGACGCTCGTGATGGGCGTGCTGAACGTCACCCCGGACTCCTTCTCCGACGGCGGCCAGCATCACGAGCTGCCCGACGCCCTCGCCCACGGCCGACGCCTCCTCACCGAGGGCGCGAAGATCATCGATGTGGGCGGGGAGTCCACCCGCCCCGGCGCACCCCGGGTGGATGAGGCCGAGGAGCTGCGCCGCGTCATCCCCGTGGTGCGCGAGCTCGCCGCCGAAGGTGCGGTGATCAGCGTGGACACGATGCGTGCGAGCGTCGCAGCGGAATCCGTCGCCGCCGGAGCGCTGATCGTCAACGACGTCTCCGCCGGACGCGCCGATGCGGACATGGGCCGCGAAGCCGCACGGCTGCGCACCCATCTGGGCACCCCACCGGTGTTCATCGCCATGCACTGGCGCGGCCACAGCGACGTCATGAACGACCTGGCCGTCTACGACGACGTCGCCGCCGAGGTCGCCGCGGAGCTCGCCGAGCGCCTCGCGGATCTGCGCGAGGCCGGCGTGGAAGATCGTTTCCTGGTGGCGGACCCGGGCCTGGGCTTCTCCAAGACCGCCGAGCAGAACTGGGCGGTGCTGTCGCAGTGGGAGCAGATCGCCGAGCACGGCCTGCCGATTCTCATCGGCGCCTCCCGCAAACGCTTCGTCGGCGCCCTCGGGGTGGACCGCGACCAGGCCACCGCCGCGATCAGTGCCTACAGCGCCGAGCACGGCGCCTGGGCGGTGCGCGTGCACGCCGTGCCGCCGAGCCTCGCCGCCGTCACGGTGGGGGACAGGCTGCGCCGGAGCCGCGGGCGATGATCAGCCCGCGCCGCCGCCTGGACCGCATCGAGGTCACCGGTATCCGGGCCTGGGGGCACCACGGCGTGCTCGCCCAGGAGACCGCCCTCGGCCAGACCTTCAGCGCCGATGTCACCCTGGGGCTGGACACTGCGCCCGCCGCCGCCGGGGATGATCTCACCCGCACCGTGAACTACGCCGACGTGGCCCGCGCCGTGCAGGAGGAGCTCTCCGGGGAGCCGGTCGCCCTGCTGGAGACCCTCGCCGACCGGATCGCCCGCAGGATCCTGCAGGACGTCGGCCATCCGCTCGTGCGCCACCTCGCGCTGCGGCTGCGCAAGAGCGCCGCCCCCGTCGGCCTGCCGGTGCAGGACGTCACCCTCAGCATCGAGCGGGAGGCCGCCCCGGAAGAGGCCGTGCTAGCCCTCGGCACCAACCTGGGGGACCGCGAGGAGCACCTGCGCGCCGCTCTCGAGCAGCTGCACGCCGCGGAAGGGATCGACATCGCCTGGACCTCCCCGGTGCTGCGCACCGCCCCGGTCGGCGGCCCCGCGGATCAGGGCGAGTTCCTGAACGCCGTGATCGGGGTGCGCACCCTCCTCGGGCCCTGGGAGCTGCTGGAGCTCGCGCACCGCATCGAGCAGGCCGCCCAGCGTGAGCGGAGCATCCGCTGGGGCCCGCGCACCCTGGATGTGGACGTCATCACCTACGGGACCTGGCGCAGCGACGATCCGGAGCTGACGATCCCGCATCCGCGCGCCCACGAGCGTGCCTTCGTGCTCGGCCCGTGGCATGCCGCCCGGCCCGAGGACGAGCTGCCCGGGCACGGGCCGATCGGCGCGCTGCTCGCGCAGGCAGCGGACCGCGCCGACCTCGCGCCCGGCCCCGAGATTGAGGGATTCGCGCGACCGTGAAGCCCCTCAGCACCCCCATCCTCGTGCTGATCTTCGTGCTCAGCACCGGTTTCGGTGCGCAGATGCTGGATACGGTGCTGCGGCGGGGCCACACCCTGCCGATCTCCGGCTGGCTCACCAGCGCCGTGCTGCTCACCCTCGCCGCGGCGCTGCTGGGCTACGGGCTGCCGTTGCGGCGGTACATGCTCGAAAGCGCCGAGCGGCGTGAGCATCCCTCTCTGCAGCCCCGGCGCCACCAGATCGACCTGCCCACGGCTTTCCGCACCGTGCTGCTGGCCCGCGCCTGCGCCTACACCGGCTCGGTGATGGGCGGGATCTTCACCGGCCAGGCGCTGTTTCTGCTGCTCACCGGCGTGGGCGACCCGGTGCGCGGGATTCTGCCCACCGCGGCGGCGGCTCTGGCGGGGATCATTCTCGCCGTGCTCGGCGTGATCGTGGAGCGCTGGGGCCAGCTGCCGCCCGATGACGGGCAGGCCCAGCCCGAGGATGGCGTAGAGGCCGGCGGCTGAGCGCACGGAAGCTCGAGGGTGCACCTGTCGCGGCCCGTCGGGGATCTCCCGGGGAAACATCGACCTTCGCCGGGGGCCAGGACACCGCATGTCGTAGGGCATCGGCGCCGATGGATGCCACGATGGATGCCATGACCGATTCCCCCACCTGTCCCGCGGCGGAGCACACCCCCGCAGCGGCGGAGAGCACCCCCGCAGCGGCGGAGAGCACCCCTGTATCAGCGGTGACACCCGCGCCGCTGTCGGACCCGGCCGATGGCCTTTTGGGCGCTGATCAGCTGCGCCCGGTGTCAGAGCGCCTGATCCCCGCCCGCTACCTCGCTTCCCTCGTGCTGTATGCGATCGGCCTCGCCCTGGCCGGCGCGGCCGTGTGGGGATGGCTCGCCACCGACTGGTGGTGGCTGGGGGCGCTGGGCCTCGTGCCGCTGCTGCTCGTGCTGCAGTCCCTGGTGTTCACCCCGCGTCGGGTGCGGGCCCTCGGCTACCGTGATGATGAGGACCACCTCACCGTGGCCGACGGCATCATGTTCCGCACCGTCCAGACCATCCCGTATGGGCGGGTGCAGTCGGTGAAGATCGACGAAGGCCCGATCGAGCGGAAGTATGGCCTGGCGACCCTTGAGCTCACCACGGCCGCCAACGGCACGGTCACCGTGTCCGGCCTGCCGCGCGAGGAGGCTGAGCGGCTGCGCGCCCTGCTGTCCGAACGTGGCGTCGAGCTGATGGCGGCGCTGTGAGCACCCCCGATCCCGTCACCGCCCCGCCACCCGACACCTCGCCCGAGGCACCGGAGGCGCCGAGCATCGAGCCCGGCACGTCGGCGCCCCGTCACCGCACCCACCCGATCACCCCGCTCGTGTCTGGGTGGAAGATCATCGTGGGCGCCATCGCGGTGGCCACCGCGCAGAACATCGCCCGCCTGCTCGAGGACTTCACCCTCACCCGGGCCCTGGTCGCCCTCGGTGTGCTCGCCGTGGCGCTTGTCATCGCCGTCGCTGTCTCCACCCTGTCCTGGTGGTTCACCACCTACGCGGTCGATGCCGAGGGCGTGTCCCTGCACACCGGGTGGATCAGCCGTTCGCGCGAGTTCGCGCCGCGGGTCCGCATCGAATCGGTCTCCGTGGAACGCCCGCTGCTGGCGAGGCTGCTGGGCCTGGCGAAAGTGCGCGTCGAGGTGGCCGGGGCCGGGGACTCCTACCTGGACATCGAGTACGTGCGATCGGCCGATGCCGAGAGGCTGCGTCGCGAGATCCTCACGGTCGCCCAGAGCCCGGAGGAATCGCCCGGCAGCGCCGCCCACGACCCGGCGGCGGGGGAGGAGCAGACGGCTGCGGATGCTGGCGATGCTCAGGCCGCACAAGCTCCCCGGGACGGTGTGGCTGCGCGGATGCACCAGGTGCTGTACGACGGGGTGACCGACGGCGAGCTCATCGCCCAGGTGCCCACACAGCGCCTCATCCACGCCCTGTTGCGGGATGTCGGATTCGTGATCGGCATCCTCGCCGGGGTGGGCGGTGTGCTGCTCGCCATTGGCCTCGCGATCTGGCAGGACGGCTTTTCCTTCGCGGTGATCGTGCCTCTTGCCCCCGTCGTGATCGCCGTGCCGAAGTATGTGCTGGGCCGGATCGAGGCCGGATGGGGCTTCGTCTCCCGCAGCACCGACGGCGGCCTGCGGATGCGCCGCGGCCTGCTGAACACCCGCACGGACAACATCGCTCCCGGCCGCATCCAGAGCCTTGAGCTGCACCGCCCCCTGCTGTGGCGCAGCCCGGGCTGGACTGCCGTGAACGCCACCGTGGCCGGCATGGCCGAGCTCGGAGAGGACGGCGATCGGCCCGTGCTGCCCGTCGGCACCCGCGAGGAGCTCGCGGCCACCCTCGGGCATCTGGCCGCGCCGCTCGGGACCGACGATGACCTCGCCACGCTCGAGCACCTGCTGACCGCCCCGGCCCGGCAGATCGACGGACTGCGCACCCCGGTGCCGCTGTACTGGATCGCACGGCGCACCGAGGTGGCCGTGCTGCTGCCGGGCGCGCTGCTGCTGCGCTCCGGCATCTTCACCCGGCGCGTGCAGATCATCCCGCGCGAGCGCATCCAGCAGCTCTCGGTGGGTGACGGGCCGCTGACCCGGCGATTCGGGGTCCTGGACCTGACGGTCGAGGTGGCCGGAGATAGCGCGATGCTCACGAACCTCGCGCGCGCGGATGTCCTCGCCCTGCACGCCACCCTCAGCCGGGACGCCGCGACGCTGCGCCGCTACAGCGACCGTGAGCACTGGCCGCGCCCGGTCCTCGCCGGTGGCCCGCCCGTGCCGACCCCGCCTGCGGAGATGGCTCCGTGACCGGCCCGGACGCCCCGCGGCTCGGCATCGGTGTGATCGGCGCGGGCCGCGTCGGCGCTGTGCTCGGCGCGGCCCTGCGCGAGGAGGGGCACGCGATCACCGGCGCCTACGCCGTCTCCGATTCCTCCCGCGAGCGTGCCGCCGAGCTGCTGCCCGGGGTGCCGCTGCTGGACGTGCCCGCGATCGTCGAACGCAGCGAGATGCTGCTGCTCGCCGTGCCGGATGATGAGCTCGCGCCCCTGGCCGCCGGGATCGCCGCCGCTGGCCTCGCCCCCGGCGGGCAGCTCGTGGTGCACACCAGCGGCATGCACGGCGCCGACGTCCTCGCACCCCTGGCCCGGACCGGCGCGGCGACCCTCGCGATCCACCCCGCCATGACCTTCACCGGCACCCGCGCGGACCTGCCGCGCCTGACCGGCTGCCCCATGGCGGTCACCGGGAGCGAGGAGCTGCTGCCCGTCGCGGCGGCGCTCGTCGTCGAGCTCGGGGGAGAGCCCGTCATCCTCGCCGAGGGTGACCGCCCCCTCTACCACGCCTCACTCGCCCACGCCGCCAACCACCTCGTGGTCCTCGTCGACCAGGCCCGCGAATCCCTGCGCCGGATCGGCATCGAGGACCCCGGCGCGTACCTGCGGCCCCTGCTCGAGGCGGCGCTCGAGAACTCCCTGCAGCGTGGCTCCCGGGCCCTCACCGGGCCGGTGATGCGTGGGGACGCGGGCACCGTCGGCGCCCACCTCGAGGCATTCGCGGACCTCGATGCCACCGCCACCCCGGGCACCGCCGCGGATACGGCCGACACCTATCGGGCCCTCGCGAGGGCCGCGCTGAACCGTGCGACACTGCGGGACGAGCAGCGCGCTGCCCTCCAGGCCCTGCTCACCCCGCCGCCGGAGCAGGAGAACCCATGAGCGAGCGCACCACCACCCTGGTCACGACGATCCCGCAGTTGCGCGAACAGCGTGATGCCCTCAGCGGCAGCGTCGCCACCGTGATGACGATGGGGGCCCTGCACGACGGGCACCTCGCCCTCGTCGCGCGCGCCCGCGAGCTCGCCGACCACGTGATCCTCACGGACTTCGTGAACCCCCTGCAGTTCGGCCCCCATGAGGACTTCGACGCCTACCCGCGCGACCTCGACGCGGATCTCGCCGCGGTCGACGGCCTGGTCGACCTTATCTTCGCCCCGGCCGTGGAGGAGATGTACCCGGTGCTGCCGCCCACCGTCTCGGTCACCGCCGGACCGGCCGGGACCGTGCTCGAGGGCGCCCAGCGCCCCGGCCACTTCGACGGCGTGCTCACCGTGGTCACCAAGCTGCTGCAGCTCACCCGGCCCGACGTGAGCGTGTTCGGCCGCAAGGACGCCCAGCAGCTCGCCCTCGTCCAGCGCCTGGTCGCGGACCTGCACCTGCCGGTGCGGATCGAGCCCGTGGACATCCAGCGCGAACCGTCGGGCCTGGCCCGTTCGAGCCGCAACGTCTACCTCAGCGAGGACGGGAAGCAGGAGGCGCTCGCCCTGTCACGCACGGTCACCGCCGCCCGGGCCGCCGCCCCATCGGCCAGCGCGATCCGTGCCGTCCTCGCAGATGCCCTCGACCGGGCGGAGGTGACCTGGGACTACGCCGCCGCGGTGGACCCGGCGACGCTACGCGAGATCACGGATGCGCACCGCGGTGAGGTGCTCATCATGGTGGCCGCCCGCGTGGAAGGCACCCGGCTGCTGGATGCCGCTGTGGCGGAGGCGACAGCACCCTGAGGTCGACCGGGCATCGGACAGAAGGTGATGAGACAATCGCCCCCATGAGCGAGAACACCCCTGCCCCCGAGCCGACGGACACCTCCGACCAGGTCGCGGTCCGCCGCTCCAAGCGGGAGCGCCTGCTGGCCCGCGGCGAGGAGGCCTACCCCGTCTCCGTGCCCGTCACCACCACCATCGCCGAGGTCCGCGCGCAGTACGGCCACCTCGAGGCCGGTCAGGAGACCGAGGATGAGGCCGGAGTGGCCGGCCGCGTGGTGTTCACCCGCAACACCGGCAAGCTCGCCTTCGTCACCCTGCAGGACGGTGAGGGTCAGCGCCTGCAGGTCATGGCCTCCCAAGCCGTGATCGGCGAGGAGCGCCTGGCGCAGCTGAAGGCCGATGTGGATCTGGGCGATCACGTGTTCTTCCACGGCCGTGTGGGCGCTTCCCGCCGCGGGGAGCTGAGCATCTTCGCGGACTCCTGGCAGATGGCTGCGAAGGCCGTGCGGCCCCTGCCGGTGCTGCATGCGGATCTGTCCGAGGAGTCCCGGGTGCGCCACCGCTACGTGGACCTCATCGTGCGCCAGCAGGCGCGCGACACCGTCCGCACCCGCGCCAAGGTCATGCACGCCCTGCGCGAGTCCTTCCACGAACGCGGGTACATCGAGGTGGAGACCCCGATGCTGCAGGTCATCCCCTCCGGTGCGGCGGCCCGCCCCTTCGTGACCCACATGAATGCCTTTGACCTGGACCTGTATCTGCGGATCGCGCCGGAGCTGTTCCTCAAGCGCGCCGCTGTGGGTGGGCTCGAGAAGGTCTTCGAGATCAACCGCAACTTCCGCAATGAGGGCGCGGATTCCACCCATTCGCCCGAGTTCGCGATGCTCGAGGCGTACCAGGCCTACGGCGATTACAACACCATCGGCGATCTCACCCAGCAGCTGATCCAGGAGGCCGCCGAACATGCCACCGGATCCCAGGTGGTCACCCTCGCCGACGGCAGCGAATACGACTTCTCCGGCCAGTGGCGGAAGATCACCGTGTACGGCTCCCTCTCCGAATCTCTGGGCGAGGAGATCACGCCCGAGACCACACCGGAGAGGCTGCGCGAGATCGCCCGTTCGCTGGATCTGGATCTGGAGCATCCCAAGTATGGGCACGGAAAGCTCGTCGAGGAGCTGTTCGAGCATCGCGTCGGCGACCATCTCCACGAGCCGACGTTCGTGCGCGATTTCCCGGTCGAGACGAGCCCCCTCGTGCGCGGGCATCGTTCCACGCCCGGCGTGGTGGAGAAGTGGGATCTGTACGTGCGCGGTTTCGAGCTGGGCACGGGATACTCCGAGCTCGTGGACCCCGTCATCCAACGCGAGCGCTTCGAGCAGCAGGCCCGCCTGGCCGCGCAGGGCGATGATGAGGCGATGCGCCTGGATGAAGATTTCCTGCAGGCCATGGAATATGCGCTGCCGCCCACCGGCGGCATGGGAATGGGCGTGGATCGCCTGCTCATGGCGATCACGGGTCTGGGGATCCGCGAGACCATCCTGTTCCCGCTGGTGAAGCCGGAGGCCTGAGATGGATTCCGGGTTCTGGTTCGAGGCCGGTGCACTGCTGCCGTCGATCGGCGTGGGCCTGATCTTCTGGTTCGCGATCCGCGCCCTGCTGCGGGCTGATCGGCGGGAACGCGAGGCCGAACGTGAGGCGGAACAGGAATATCTGCGGCGAGCGGACCAGGATGAAGGTTCACGAACAGTTCGGTAACGTGTGAACGCGTTTGTTGTTTGCTCTTTCCGTCAGCAGTCGTAATACTGTCCCGTGACGCACGACGATGAGCGTGCACCATCGAACCCATTGAACACAGGCGAGGGAAACCATGGCACGGAAGACCTATGTGGAACTGATCGACGACCTCGACGGGACGAAGGCGGCCCAGACCGTCACTTTCGGCCTGGACGGCGTCGCCTATGAGATCGATCTGTCCGAGGAGAATGCGGAGAAGATCCGCGAGCAGATCGGCACCTGGGCGCAGCAGGCCCGCCGCGTGGGCGGCCGCCGCACCCGCGGCACGGCCCCCGCCTCCCGCAGCAGTGAGTCCGCGAAGATCCGGGAGTGGGCACGCAGCGCCGGCTACGAGGTGCCGGACCGTGGCCGCATCTCCGCCACCATCCGCAAGGCCTACGAGGAGGCGCACGCCTGATCCGGCCCCGCGCAACGTGACGGGCCCGCACCATCTGCGTGATGGTGCGGGCCCGTTGCTGTGCAAAGACCCCGTTGCTGTGCAGCCTGACTTGCACAGGTGGTGGCGGATTTCGGGGTTGGGAGGCGTGTTTGTGCTGGTGAGGGGTGTGTGGGTGGTCCGGGGTGGCACACTAATCGGGTGGTGTTTCTCAGGAAGGTGAAGACGGCCTCGGGTGCGACGGCCGTGCAGATCGCTGAGCGGAGGAACCGGCGGGACGTGGTGCTGGAGCACCTGGGGTCCGCGCATACCCAGGCGCAGCTGGTGGCGTTGATGGAGGCAGGTAGGAAGAAGATCCACGCTGGGCAGGGCGAGCTTGACCTTGGATTCTCCTCGCAGGCGCGTGGTGGGGCGACGGTGCACTCCGATGCCTCCCGGCTGCTGATCAACACGCTGAGGGGCGCCTGGGAGCAACTGGGCTTTGACGTCATCGATGATGAGGCGTTCTTCCAGCTCGTCGCTGCGCGGCTGATCGAACCCACCTCGATGAGCGACGCCGGGCGGGTGCTCGAAGAGATCGGGATCCCCGCGGTTCACCGCAACACCTTCCACGCCGCGCTCAAGCGCTGCACCACCCGCGAATACCGCGACCAGATCGCCACTGCCTGCTTCGAGTATGCCTTGAACAGGGGTGATGTCTCGCTGGTGCTGTATGACGTGACGACCCTGTATTTCGAGGCGGAGAACGAAGATGCCCTGCGTAAGGTCGGGTACTCCAAGGAACGTCGGGTGGATCCGCAGATCGTGGTCGGTCTGCTGGTGGACCGCCAGGGGTTCCCCCTAGAGATCGGCTGCTTCGAGGGCAATCACGCCGAGACGCGGACGATCCTGCCGATCATCCGGCAGTTCCAGGCCCGCCACGGGATCGCCGACATGGTCGTGGTCGCGGATGCCGGGATGCTCTCAGCGGCGAATCTGACGGCGCTGGATGAGGCAGGGCTGCGGTTCATCGTCGGCTCCCGGATGAAGAAAGCCCCCGCTGATCTGGCGCATCACTTCCACTGGCACGGCGACGCGTTCCGTGACGGGCAGGTCATCGACACCATCA
>NZ_JALLAL010000029.1:0-39668 GCF_023062615.1 Brachybacterium sp. Marseille-Q7125
AACGGGCAGCGACGAGGAGTCGTTCGTGTGTAAAGTGACAGGGGCACCGCCGAGATCTCCACGGGGAGTATCGTCGGCAGCGTCGGATGTGTAGAAGAGACAGGTCCGACGATCCCCCCGCCGTCCCCGAGGAGGGCGCTGAGGATCCCGAGCAGGATGCAGGGCTGGACGACGCGGAGGACCCCGCGCAGCCAGACCCCGAGCCCGCACCGGCGCCGGCCGCGCCTCGCGCAGACGATGCGCAGCAGCCCCCCGTGGAGCAGCCCAGCCCCACCGCGGCCTCGCGCGACGCCACCCGGGAGGGCAGGTCCACCGCATCGGATGAGCAGGGGGACACCGAGGTGCAGGGGGTTGCCGCCGACGGACCGACGACCCCGGCGCGCACGGCCCCGGATCCGGAGGCCAAGGGCCCGGTGGTGCGGCTGTTCAACGCCTTCACCGATGACGGCACCGTCGGCGCCCAGATGCGTCAGGTGCTCCTGGCGGCACTGGGCATCGGCTTCCTCACGGCGGCCGGGTTCATCGGCGCCACCTGGCATTCGCGCCGCGGCGTGCGCCGCGGTGACCTCGACGGCGGCCCCGAGGCCTGAGGCTCAGCGGTCTGACCCGCAGCGGTCTGACCCGCAGCGGCCTGAACCTCAGCGCTCGTCGGCCAGATCACCGGCCGCCGGATCGCCCACTGCCGAATCGCCGGTGGACAGCTGCGCGCGCACATGCGCGATGATCCCCGGCAGCGCCGCATGCATGTCCCGCACGGTGCGATCGAACGCCCCCTGCCCCTCGTACCAGGGGTCCTCCACGGCGAGCTCCACCTCGGAGGTCAGCTCCTGCCCGGGCTCGAAACGGCGCCAGAGCGCGATCTCCGGCGCGGTGCGGCCGGGCGGAGTCTGATCGGCCATACGGCGCAGGGTCTGCGCGTGCTCGGGCGTCATCGCCAGCACAAGGTCCCAGGCCAGTAGCTCCGTGAGGTGGATGGTGCGGGCCTCATGCTCGAAGGGCTGGGCGTATCCGGCGTGCTCGAGGGCCAGCTCGGTGCGGTCGTCCATCGGCGCGCCCTCCGCCTCCCAGCTGGTGCCGGCTGAGCCCACCTCCACCTGCTCGCCCAGACCTTCGTGCGCGAGCGCCCGGCGCAGCAGCACCGCCGCTGCGGGCGAGCGGCAGATATTGCCGGTGCAGACGGTGAGCAGGCGATACGGGGGCATGAGGCCCATTGTGCCAAGCCGTTTCGGTTCGCGGAGCGGCCCGGTGGGCGGCGCTGCCCGCAGACCCGTACACTGGCCATGAGTGCGAGCGAGCCATCGGCTGCGCACGCGCACGACGCCTTGGAGGCACGAAGGCCCGTGAGTACGCAACGACCGCCCAGGAGGACACCGATGGCCGACATCATCCGCGCCCATGACGACGACTGGTCGCTCGTCCGGGAGATCCGTCTGAGGTCCCTGACGTCCGACCCCTCCGCCTTCGGGCAGAGCTGGGAGAAGGAGTCGACCTACGAGGACTCCGTGTGGCGTCAGCGGGTGCAGGACGCCGCCTGGTTCCTCGCCGTCGACGCCGGTGATCCGGTGGGGGTGGTGGCTGTGCGCCACGAGGGGGACGCCCCCGCCAATGAGCGAGAGCTGCAGGCCATGTGGGTGACCCCGGCGTCGCGGCACAGCGGCATCGCCGTCCGCCTGGCCGAGGCGGTGTTCGAGTGGGCCCGCGAGGACTCCGCGGACACCGTCACGCTGTACGTCGGCCCGGGGAACACCGGTGCGCGAGCCCTGTATGAGTCCCTGGGCTTCCGGGACACCGGGGACCGCTGGGAGGTCGTCGAGGGCGACCCCGACGGTGACTGGCACAAGATGGCCCGCGCCCTCTGAGCCACGACACCCGTCGACTGACCTGGCCTGACCTGGCCTAACCTGATGAGCATTCTCTCTCGCCTGTCCACCGTGGTGCGCGGCGGCAGCTCGACCACCACCGATCGTCCGCACTGGGCCGCCCGCCTCGAGGACGTCAAGAACGGCGTGGTGGGTGGCGCACTGCGCCGACTGGGCTGGCAGCCGCGCGTGCAGCCCTTCCACGGCTACGGCTCGGAGCGCAGCGTGCGAGTGCTCGCCAAGATCCTGTACGCCTCGCCGTCCACCCCCGCCGACTATCACGACCAGCCGGTGCATGACATGCGCACCATGGCGGTGCGGGGCTGGCGGAACTTCGCCGGTCAGGTGGCACCGCACCGCACCGTCCACGTGCTGCTGGGCCAGCAGCAGTTCACCACCCGGGCGGACCGCTCCGGGATCGTGGATGTGACGCTCGAGGTGTCCCTGCCGCCCGGCCAGCATGAGGCAGTGCTGTGGACGATGCCCGGCAACGAGGTCACCGCCGATATCACCGTGGTACCGCCGACGGCGCAGGTGGGGCTGGTCAGCGATATCGATGACACCGTCATGGTGACGTGGCTGCCGCGCCCGATGCTCGCGTTCTGGAACGCATTCGTGGTCCACCAGTCCTCCCGGCAGGTGGTGCCGGGGATGCCACGGCTGTACCAACGCCTGCTGCGCGAGCACCCGCAGATGCCGGTGGTGTACCTGTCCACGGGCGCCTGGAACGTGTTCCCGGTGCTCAAGCGGTTCCTGTACCGCAACGGCTACCCGGACGGTCCGCTGCTGCTGACGGACTGGGGGCCGACGAACACCGGGTTCTTCCGCTCCGGCCCCGATCACAAGCACCGCTCCCTCGAGCGGCTGCGCAAGGCCCTGCCGGATCTGCGCTGGATCCTGGTGGGGGACGACGGACAGCATGACCCGACGATCTACGCCGAGTTCGCCGAGCGCCACCCGGAGGCCGTGGAGGCGATCCTGATCCGCGAGCTCACCGAGCCGGAGCAGCTGCTCGCGCACGGCACCCGCAAGCCCCTGGCGGAGCCGCGCGAGGACCGCGACGGCCCGCTGTCGCTGTCCGCCCCGGACGGCCACGGCCTGCTCGCGAAACTGCAGTCGCTGCGGATGCTGGCGCGGTGAGCGGGGACGCAGCGACCCCGTCGGCCCCGGTGCTGCGCCCGGCCCGGGACGGGGACATCCCCCAGATCGTGGATCTCGTGCAGCGGGCCTACCGCGGCGAGGGCGGGTGGACCACCGAGGCGCACCTGGTGGATGGCGCCCGCGCCGAAGCCGCCGAGGTGCGCGACATGCTCGCCTGCCCCGCTGTGCACCTGCTGGTCGCGGAGGCTGATGGGATGCTGCAGGGCTGCGCATACACCCGGATCAACCCCGCGGATGCCACCGGCGTGGTCCGCGCCGAGCTGGGGCTGTTCGCGGTGGATCCGACGGTGCAGTCCCGGGGCCTGGGGTCCCGGCTGCTGGAGGCGCAGGTGGAGCAGCTGCTCGGCCGCGGCGTGGACGTGCTCATGATCCAGGTGCTCCAGTCCCGGCCGGAGCTGCAGGCCTGGTATACGCGCCACGGCTTCGTCTCCACCGGGCAGGCGGTGCCCTTCGCGGGGGATCCCGCGCTGCTGAAGGTCGCAGGGCTCGGAATGGACGTCATGGAGCGCCCTCTGGCCCTGTCACCAGGGGTTCAGCCCGGATAAACTGGAGTCATGAGCAACGACGCCTACACTCCTTCCGCCGCCCGCTACGACCACACCACGTACCGTCGCGCCGGCCGCTCCGGCGTCCTGCTGCCCCCGATCTCCCTGGGCTTCTGGCAGAACTTCGGAGAGGACCGCGACGAGACCACGCTGCGCCGCATTATGCAGCGCGCCTTCGATCTGGGCGTGACCCACTTCGACCTGGCCAACAACTACGGCCCCCCGCCCGGGGCCGCGGAATCGCATGTGGGGCGGATCCTGCACCGCGACTTCCGAGCCCACCGCGATGAGCTGATCATCTCCACCAAGGCCGGCTACCACATGTGGGATGGCCCCTACGGCGATGGCGGCTCCCGCAAGTACCTGCTGAGCTCGCTGGACCAGTCGCTCGAGCGCCTGGGCCTGGAGTATGTGGACATCTTCTACCACCACCGCGAGGACCCGGAGACTCCACTCCAGGAGACGATGGGCGCCCTGGCCGATGCGGTCCACAGCGGCCGCGCCCTGTACGTGGGCATCTCGAACTACTCCCCCGAGGCCACTCGCGGCGCCCACCAGCTGCTGGCCGAGCGCGGGGTGCCGCTGCTGATCCACCAGCCGTCCTACTCGATGTTCAACCGGCATGTGGAGAACGGCCTGCTGGAGACCGTCGATGAGCTGGGCGTCGGCATCGCGGCGTTCTCGCCGCTGCAGCAGGGTCTGCTGACCAACCGCTACATGTCCGGGGTGCCCGCGGGCTCACGCGCCCACGGCTCCAACGGCTCGCTCACCGAGCGGCAGGTGAAGGACAAGGACTACCAGACGCGCGTGCGCGGGCTGTCGGAGATCGCGCACGAGCGCGGCCAGTCCCTTGCACAGATGGCGCTGGCGTGGGCGCTGCGGCACCCGCAGGTCACCACCGCCCTGGTGGGAGCGTCCTCGATCCCGCAGCTCGAGCAGAACGTCCAGACCATGCAGAACCCGGACTTCACCGCAGAGGAGCTCGAGCGCATCGACGAGTTCGCGATCGACGGCACCGCCCGCTGATCCGGTCCGGGCGCGCCCGGGTCCGACCGGGCACACCGGCTCAGCCGGTGTTCTTCAGGCCCGCGGCGATGCCGTTGATCGTGGTGAGCAGGGCCCGCTGCAGCTGCGGGTCCAGCTCCTCACCGCGGGCGGCGGCCGCCCGGGCCCGCTGCAGCATGGAGACCTGCAGGTAGGAGATGGGATCCAGGTAGCGGTCGCGCACGGCGAGGGTGCGCTTGAGGATCGGCTGGCCGTCCAGCAGCTCGAGCACTCCGGTGAGCCGCTCGACCTCCGCGACGCTCAGCTCGTACTCCGCGCGGATGCGGTCGAACAGGTACCACAGGCGCTCGGGCACGAGGGAGTGCACGTAGTGGGCGGCGATCTGCATGTCGGTCTTCGCCAGCTGCATCTCCACATTGGAGATGACGGTGCGGAAGAAGTGCCAGCGGCGATGCATCTCGTGCAGGTCCGCCTCGAGGCCCGCCTCCCGCGCGGCTTTCAGCCCGGAGCCGACCCCGAACCAGCCGGGCACGATCTGGCGCGACTGCGTCCAGCCGAACACCCACGGGATCGCCCGCAGCCCGTCCAGGCCCTTCTCGCTGGTGGTGCGCTTGGAGGGACGGGAGCCGATGTTCATATCCCCCAGCTGCTCCACGGGCGTGGAGGTCACGAAGTACTCGGGCAGCCCCTCGTCCTCCACGAGCGTGCGGTAGCGGGCGAAGGCCGCATCGGAGACCGCCTCCATCACGCCGCCGAACCGGTCGAGGTCCTCCGCGCTCGTGCGCGGGGCGGTGTGCAGGGCGCTGCCCTCGAGCACCGCCGCGAGGGAGAGATCCAGGTTCTCGCGGGCCAGTGAGGGCAGGGTGTACTTATCGGAGATGACCTCGCCCTGCTCGGTGAACTTGATCTCGCCCTCGAGCACACCGTAGGGCTGGGCGAGGATCGCATCGTAGGTGGGGCCGCCGCCGCGGCCGACGGAGCCGCCGCGGCCGTGGAACAGACGCAGCGTCACGCCGTGTCGGGCAGCGGTGTCGCGCAGGGCGCGCTGGGCCTGGTGGATCACCCACTGGCTGGTGATGACACCGGCGTCCTTGTTGCCATCGGAGTAGCCGAGCATGACCTCTTGGCGGTCGCCGCGCAGGCGCACGATCTCCCGGTATGAGGGGTCCGACAGCAGCTCGTCGAGGATCTGCCCGGCGTTGTTGAGTTCCTGGACCTCCTCCAGCAGCGGCACGAAGCCGAGGTCCGCGCGCGGGTCCTCCCCCGCGAGGGACAGCAGGCCGGCCTCGCGGGCCAGCAGCGCGGCAGCAAGCACATCGTCGGCCCCGTGGGTCATGGAGATGATGTATGTCTCGATAACGGAGGTGCCGTACAGGCGGTGGGCGTCGCGGATCTCGCGGAACACCTGGAAGGTGGTGCGGGTGTCCTCGTCGAGGATCGATTCGTCCTCGGTGATCACGGAGCCGACGAGGGGGCGTCGGCTCGCGAGCTCGCGGGCCAGCACGGCGGTGCGCTCGGCGCGGCTGAGCTCCGCGTAGGGGCACTCCAGCTCCCCCACCCGGTCGAAGAGCCGCGCGGCCACGGCATGGTGCTTCTCGGAGTGCTCGCGAATGTCGAGGGTCGCGAGGTTCAGCCCGGAGGCGGCGAGCACATGCTGGGCCACAGCCAGGGTGCCATCGGCCGCCTTGCGCCCGCCGTGGCGGCGCAGCACATCCCGCAGGAAGCCCAGATCCGCGGCCAGCTCCTCGCGGGTGGCGTAGTCAGCGCCGTGCACATGCGCATCGGCGGTGCGGATCCGCTCCCGCGTGGCGTGCAGCTTCTCCCGCATGGCGCCGAGCTTGAGCCGGTAGGGCTCCTCGCGGTACAGCTCCTGCTGAACGGGGTCGATCCCCGGGGTGTGCTCGAGATCCGCCGCGAGGCTCTCCCGCAGCTCGGCGTCATCCCCAGTCAGTGCGCTGGAGACGGACAGCTCAAGGATCAGGTCCTCGACAGCCTCGATCGCGAGGTCGATCGCCGTCTCGGACTGCAAGCGCAGCACCTCCCGGGTGACGTCAGCGGTGACGTAGGGGTTGCCGTCGCGGTCCCCGCCGATCCAGGAGCCGAAGCGCAGCGGGACGTGGTCCTCCCGCAGCTCAGCGCCGTGGGCGCGCAGCTCCTCGCGCAGGTCATCGAGCATGCCCGGCATGGTGGTGCGGAAGATCTGCCGCAGGTAGTACAGGGCGTTGCGGGCCTCATCCTGCGGGGTGGGGCGGTGGCGGCGCAGCTCATCGGTCTGCCACAGCGTCTCGATCAGCTCGGCGAGGTCGCGGTCCTGTCGGCGCCGTTCGAGGCTGCCCTCCTCGGTGTCCACGGCCAGCAGGTCGGAGATGCGCCGCAGCTTGGTCAGGACCGCACGGCGGGACGCCTCCGTGGGGTGGGCGGTGAAGACCAGACGCACGTCCAGGGAATCCACCGCCTGCTGCAGACCCTCGGGACCGAGCTTGTCGTGGACGGCGCGGACGGTCCGCGGCACCCAGGACTCGGCCGCCGGGCGCTCCTGCAGGGCGCGCACGCGGTACACCTGCTCCGCGGCGTTGGCCAGCAGGAAGTACTGGGTGAAGGCGCGGCTCAGCGCGGTGGCCTGCTCGAGGGGCACATTCGCGAGGGAGGCGACGACATCGTGGGAGCTGGCCTCGGAGTCCGCGGACTTCGCCGCTTTGGTGGTCTGGCGCACCTCTTCTACGAGGTCCAGCAGCTCCTGGCCGTGCTGCTCAGCGAGGGTGTGGCCCAGCAGCGTGGAGAGGCGACGCACGGTCGCCCGCAGTGGCGCATCGATCAGCGGATCATCCCCGACCACGGGGAACTCACTGGTCAGGGTGGGGACGTCGATGGCGTCGGGCTCGCGCACGGGGCCTCCTGGGGATGGGCGCCGGACCGCGGTCGCCGACGGGTTCCAGGGCGACCGCGCCGACGCGGGACGAACGGGGACAGACTATCGCGCGGGACGTTCCGGGCCGCAGGGCGTGCAGGGTTTGGGACGGCGACACGGCGCGGGATGCGCTCAGAGCACCGCGCGCAGGAAGTCCTTGGTGCGGCGATGGTCGGGCTCAGAGAAGATCTTCTCCGGCGCCCCCTGCTCGACGATCCGGCCCTTGTCGAACATCATCACCCGCTGGGAGACCTCGCGCGCGAACTGCATTTCGTGGGTGACGATGAGCATCGAGATGTCGGTCTCTGCGGCGATGTCCTTGAGCACGCCCAGCACTTCGTCCACCAGCTCGGGATCCAGCGCGGAGGTCACCTCGTCCAGCAGCAGGATCTCGGGGTCCATGGCGAGTGCGCGGGCGATCGCGACGCGCTGCTGCTGCCCGCCGGAGAGCTGGGTGGGGCGCGCATCCTGCTTCGCGGACATCCCCACCTTCTCCAGCAGGCCCTCGGCCTTGGCGACGGCCTCGTCCTTGCCCAGCCCCATCACGTGGACGGGCGCCTCGATGATGTTCTCCAGCACCGTCATGTTGGGGAACAGGTTGAAGTGCTGGAACACCATGCCGATGTGGGTGGTGGTGCGGCGGCGCATCTTATCGCTGATGCGCACGCGGCGGCCATCGCGCCGCTCGTACTGCAGCGGGTGCCCGCCGATGTGGATGTACCCGCCGGTGAGCTCCTCGAGCGTCATCACCAGACGCAGGATGGTGGTCTTGCCGGAGCCGGAGGGGCCGATGAGGGTGACGCGCTCCCCCGGGGAGACCGTGAAGTTGAGGTCCTCCAGCACGGTGTGGTCGCCGAACCGCTTGAGGACATCGCTGAACTCGATGTGGGGGACGGCATCCGACGCCGGGGTGTCGGCCGCGGGGACCGCGCTGCTGCCGGGGGCCGGGGTGTTCTCAGGCAAGTCTCTTCTCCAGTCGTCGAACGAGGACGGACGTCGGGTAGCTCGCGGCCAGGAAGATGAGGCCGGCGATGGTGATCGGCTCCGTGTAGCGGTAGGTGGCGGCGCCGTAGTTCTGCGCCTGGTTCACCATCTCCGCCACGTAGATCACCATGAGGAACGGCGTCTCCTTGAACATGGAGATCGCGTAGTTGCCCAGGGCCGGGAGGGTGGCCCTAATGGCCTGCGGGATGATCACGGCCCGCCAGGTCCGCGTGTGCGGCAGCGACAGAGCGGTCGCGGCCTCCCACTGACCCTTGGGCACCGAGTCGATGCCGGCGCGGTACACCTCGGCCATGTAGGTGGTGTAGTGGATGCCCAGCACCCAGATGCCGATGGTGAGCGCGTCGAAATAGGGGGCCAGCAGCAGGTTCGCGAACACCAGCTGCACCACGAGCGGCGTCATGCGGATGAACTCGACCGCGCCGGTCACCGGGGCGGTGATGATGCCCGGGGCGCTGCGCCGCACGATGGCGACCACCAGGCCCAGCACCACGGCGATGAGGGTGCCCAGCACCGTGGCCAGCAGCGTGGTCCTGAATCCGTCCAGCAGCAGCGGCAGCGTCGCGATGGCGTGATCCCAGCTCCACCAGCTCATGCGACCTCACCCCTGACATTGCTGCCGGGGGCGCGCAGCAGCGAGCCCAGGGAATCCTTGAGCGCGGGGCCGCGGCCGATCCGGTGCTTGGCCCGCACCTCCAGGGCGTTCATGAAGATCACGAGCACCCAGGCGAGCACGAAGTACATCGCGAGCCCCACCAGGAAGGCGAACCAGGTGCCGGTGGTGCGGCGCAGCTGCTCGATCTGGAAGAAGAGGTCGGCCAGGGTGATGAGGTTGACGATCGCGGTGCCCTTCAGCAGCTGGATCAGCAGGTTGGACAGCGAGGGGATCATGAGCGCCCAGGCCTGCGGGATGATGATGCGGAACATGCCGCGCGCCGGGGACAGCGACAGGGCGCTGATGGCCTCGTACTGCCCCTTGGGCACGGACTGAATGGAGCCGCGCACCACCTCCGCGCCGTACGCCCCGTAGTTCAGGGACAGCGCGAGGATGCCGCACAGCATCGGCTCGAGCTCCCAGCCCAGCAGGGGCAGCACGAAGAACAGCCAGAACAGCTGCACCACGAGCGAGGTGCCGCGGAAGACCTCCACGAACACGCGGGCGATCACGCGCACGACGGCGAGCTTGACGGTCTGGGCGATGCCGAACACGAGCGCGATGAGCATCGCCCCGGCGGCGCCGCCCAGAGTCAGCGCCATGGTGACCCCGGCCCCCTCGAGGAGCTGGGGCCAACGGTCGGCCAGCGCCTCGAGGTTCGCCGGGGGCGTGGAGAAGAAGCCGGTCAGGCCATCCACGAAGACCTCCAGCGGGAGAGGAGTACGGGCAGGACGGTGGAGCGGGAGGTCGCCGCGGTCACTGCAGGGAGGAGAGGTCGCCCTCGCACAGCAGCTCGGCTGTCATGTCCGCGGGCGGCAGCTCCTCAGCGGTGAAGCCGAAGTCACCCACGATCGACAGGTAGCGCTCCTCGTCGGAGACGATGTCCGCGAGCACCTCGTTGTAGGCGTCCAGCAGGCTGGTGTCCTCCTTGCGGAACACGGTGCCGCCGGCGCCGACCTGCTTGACCCCGTCGATCTCGGCGACGAAGCTCTCGGTGACCTCGACGTCGATGTTCGAGTTGTCCTTGAGCCAGTTCAGGGAGATCGCGGTCAGGGCGAAGGCGTCGGCGCGGCCGGAGCTGATGGCGTCCACGCCGTCCTGCGGGCCACCCACCTCGATGGAGTCCAGGCCCAACTGGGCGGCGTAGTCGGATTCGATCGCGCCGCTCATGGTGGCCACGGTCAGGCCGGAGTCCACAAAGGAGTTCATGTTCTCCAGGCCTTCGGGGTTGCCGGTGGGGACCATGAGCGCGGTCGTGTACTGGAACTCGGGCTCGGAGAAGGCGGCCTCGGCGCAGCGGTCCGGGAGGATGGACATGCCGGCGCTGATGGCGTCGAAGCGCCCGGCGTTCAGGCCCGGGATGAGCGAGCCCCACTCGGTGTTGACGCCCTCGACGTTCTCGATGCCCAGCTCACCGAAGATCTCGCGGTGCAGGGCGACGGTGGCGCCGGTGAGCTCGCCGCCCTCATCGAAGCTGTAGGGCGCCTCGCCAGCGAAGCCGACGGTGATGGTTCCACTCTCCTGCAGGCGGGTGAGGAGATCACCGTCCCCCTCGCCGCCGGCGGCGGAGCCGCCTCCAGCACCTCCGTCGGTGCGGCTGCAGGCGGTGGCGGTGCCGAGCGCGGCGGCGGTGAGCACGAGCCCGCTGCGGCGGAAGAAGCTGCGACGGTTCTGCATGGAAGGACTTCCCCTCGATGATGGTCGGATGCGGTGGTTTCTCCGGATGGTGCGGATTGTCGGACACTCCGAAATCCGGGCACTGCGGAGCCGCGCTACCGATCCGTTGCCATGCGGGTCGAGTCATCTGCCGCTTCGTAACAGCCTCGTGATCCGGCCCCGGGAAGTGCGCATCCCGCGGGCGGGGATGAGAAGATTTCCTGGCGCATCCGTCGTCAGTCCCAGGAGGTCGTCGATGCCTGTTCCGCACCGGTCGGTGAATCTGCCGCTGCTGCAGCCCATCCGTCGGCCCTCGATCATCGACCAGGCCGAGCTCGAGCTGCGCGAAGCGATCTATGCCGGGGACCTGCGGCCGGGCGACCCGGTGCCCGAGGTGCAGGTGTCCTCCCAGATGGGCATCTCGCGCTCCTCGCTGCGGGAGGCCTGCCAGCGCCTGGTGCGTGACGGGCTGCTCACCCAGTTCCCGGGCCGCGGGTTGTTCGTGACCACGATGGATGCCGCGACGATGAGCGATTTCATCGCCTACCGCCTGGGGATCGAGATGCAGACCGCCTCGGTGGTGGCCGCCCGGGTCACGGCGCTGCGCGAGGCCGGGGATGACGAGGGGGCCGATGCCCTGCTCGCGCCGCTGCACGAGCAGCTCGCGCTCAGCCGTGCCGCCCTCGAGGCCGGGTCCCTGATCGAGGCGGGCAATGCGGACCTGGACCTGCACCTGCGCTTAGCCGAGCTGTCGCAGAACCAATTCCTGGTCTCGGCGATGAACACCATCGTGATCCTCACCCGTATGGGCAGCTTCTCGGATCCGCGCGGCTACGGCGTGCGGGCGGATCTCACCGCGCAGCATGAGGCGCTGCTGCAGGCGCTGCGCGCCGGAGATGCTGCGGCGGCACGGGCAGTGCTGCGCGGGAACCTGCAGGAGCTGGCCGACCGGCTGCGCAGCGGCGCCGAGGAATCCGAGGTGCTGCGCGAGGGGGATCTGGAGGACCGCGAGGAGGATCCGCAGCGCTGAGCGGGGACGTGGAGCGCTGAGCGGACGCGCGCTCGGCGAGCACTCCCCCGCGACGACAACGGGCCCCGGCAGTGCCGGGGCCCGTTCAGGCGGCGGAGACGAGAGGATTTGAACCTCCGAGGCGCCTTCTCGGCACCTACTCCCTTAGCAGGGGAGCGCATTCGGCCGCTCTGCCACGTCTCCTGGAGCCGCCTGCGAAGGCGGCACGCCGATACAGCATACGGGAGGCACGGGAGTGCTCCAAAGCGGCAACGCGCAGATCACGTCACAGCCCGCATCGGCAGCACCACCGCGCGTGCTGCCGCCGTGGTTCAGAGCCCCAGCTTCTCCTGCAGCAGGGCGATGTGCTTCGGGGTGCCCACGCGGTACTTCACGAAGGTGAGGATGCCGTCGGCGTCGATCGCGAACGTGGAGCGGATGGTGCCCTCGACGAGCCGGCCGTACATGTTCTTCTGCCCCCACGCGCCGTAGGCGCTCATCACCGCGTGCGTGGGGTCGGAGGCGAGGATGTAGGGCAGCTCCTGCTCGGCGACGAAGCGATCCAGCTCCGGCACCTCGTCGGGGCTGATGCCCACCACGCGGTACCCGGCATCGGTGAACATCTCGTGGTGGTCGCGCAGGTCCACGGCCTGGCGGGTACACAGGCTGGTATTCGCCGCCGGGTAGAACCACAGCAGCGCGGGCGCACCGCGCAGATCCTCGAGGGTGACGCGGCCACCGCCGGCGGTGGCGAGGTCGAAGGACGGGGCGGGATCCCCCACGGCGAGCTTGACGGGCTTATCCGATGCGCTGGTCATAGCCCGGAGCCTAGCGGCGCAGGGTGCTCCGCCGGCCCAGGTACGTCTCGCGGAAGGCCCGTTCGGCGTGCCGGTCCCCCAGCAGCAGCAGCTGGCACTCCCCCGACGGAGCATCCTCGATGCTCTCGTGCAGGATCCCCGCGTCGTCCAGCAGCCCGACGATCCGGCACCCGGTGCGGCGCTGCACCTGCTCATCGCCCACGGGCCGACGGGTCAGCGATGAGGGGCGCGGCGCGAGGAACATCTCGCTGCCCTCGGCGATCAGCACCCGATGGCTGAGCCCGGCATGGTTCCACAGGTCGGTCGCGCCGATGGTGGCGTAGGAGAGCACGGAGTCGGCACCGGCCCGGTAGAGCGTTGCGACATTGCGCTCGTAGGTGGCGCGGGAGACCAGCTGCAGCTCGGGCCGCAGGCGCCGACAGAACAGCGTGAGGTACACGTTCAGGTCATCGTCCCGCGGGGTGACCAGCACGGCGCTGGCCTGGTCCAGGCCGGCGCGGCGCAGCACCCGCTGGTCGGCCGCATCGCCCTCCACCACGGCGTAGCTCGCGGTGCCCTCGAGCACGGAGTAGGAGTTCTCCACCCGCCCCTGCTCAAGCTCCACGATCGTGTTCGGCACGCCCTCTTCGGACAGGGCGCGGGAGGCGGCGCGGCCCACGCGCCCGCCGCCGAGGATCACCACCGGCTCCTCATGGCAGCCGCGCACCTGGTACAGCTCGTCGTAGCGGTCGAGCTGCTCCCGGGTGCCGCCGAGCACGAGCACGGTGTCCCCGGTGATGGGGACATCGTCGGTCATGGGCCGCAAGCGGCCCTGCCGCATGATCGCGAGGATCAACGCGCCGTCCGCGAGCTCCTGGCGCACCTCCCCCAGGGAACGACCCACCAAAGCGGTGCCCCGGGCGGCGGCCTCGGCGATGAGGGTGGCGCCGAAGGAGCCGATGACGTGGTAGCGCCCGGTGGAGCCGAGCACGCGCGAGGCCATCTCGCGGCCCAGCACCTGTCCGAGCTCGAGCACATGATCGGCGCCGGCCAGCTGGAGCACGTCCACGGAGACGGGTTTCGCGGCCGTGACCGCGACGGGCACATCCCGGGCGGCCTGCCGGACGGTGAAGGCGACGTTGGTGTTGGCGTGATCGGAGAGCGTGGAGACGACCAGACGGGCGCGGGCCGCCCCGGCCTTGCGGTACGTGGTGGCGGCATCGAGGGGGCCGACGAGGACGTGTCGGCCCTGGTCGTGGAGGTCACCGGCGAGCGCGGCGTCCTCGAGCACGACGACGGCGGGGACGCGGGAGCGTTCAGCCCGAGCGGCGAAGGCTTGGGTGACCGCGTCGGTGCCCACCAGCAGCACGTGGCCGCCCAGATGATCGGGCACCTTGCGAGGTGTGCGCAGGGCGCGGCGGCGGTCCAGCCAGGGCGTGACCACGTACTGGATGGCGAAGAACGGCAGCAGCACCAGCATGTAGGCAACGCCGCTGAACAGCACCAGCAGGGAGAACAGCCGTCCGGCGTCGGATGTGAAGGTGATGTCCCCGTAGCCGAGGGTGGACATCGTCGTAATCGCCCAGTAGATGGCGCTGATCACGGAGTGGGGCCGGCCCTCGCGGGCCATGATGACGAGGAACACCGTGGCGTACACGGTGACCATCGCCACCCCGAGGGCGAGGATGACCAGGCCGCCGCGCGAGCGACGGCCCAGCAGGCCGCCACGCTCGCGCCGCCGCTCAGGCCCCAGGGAGTCCATGGCCGGTGCTCAGTTGCTCAGCGCTGCCCGCGACGCTCGAGGGCGCGCACGCCGCGCCAGGCGACGGGGATCAGCACGGCGGCGAGCACGGCCTTGACGATGCCGCCGGGGATAAAGGGCCACAGCCCCGCGGCGAGCACGCCGGACAGGTCCGTCGGCACCCCGATCACGGTCTGGAGGATCAGTGCGAGGTACGGCAGGCCGATGAGGAAGGGGACGGCGCTGGCCAGAGTGAACCCAGCCAGGGCCGCAAGGGGCCGACGGTCCCAGGCCCGCTCGGCGCACCAGCCCGCAACGAAGGCGGCGGGGATGAAGCCGAGGATGAAGCCGAAGCTCGGGGTGAGCACGGAGGCGGGGCCGCCTGCGAAGCCGGCGAACACGGGGGCGCCGGCGAGGCCCGCGAGCATGTAGGTGAGCAGTGCCGCGCCGCCGCGGCGGGCGCCGAGGGCCGCGCCCACCAGGAGCACCCCGAGGGTCTGCCCGGTGATCGGCACCAGCGGCAGCTCGATGGTGATCTGTGCCAGCAGCGCCACCACGGCGGCACCGGCGAGCACGAGCATCGCGTCACGGGCGAGGGTGCGGTGCCCGGCTAGGGCATCTGCCAGGACGGGGCGGCGGGCCGGGTGGGCGATCGCGGTCAAGGGGGCTCCTTGCGGGGTGGAAGCGGGGCGGGACGGGCACAGCCTACGCAGTGCGCGGCAGAAGGCTCACCCCGCGCGGTGTGAGACGGGCGGGGACCGCCCTGAGCTGTGCCCTCACGGCAGGGCCTGGCGAGCGACCGCCCGGGCCTGCGCGGCATCGGGTGCGCTGAGCGCGCGGGCGGCGAGATCGCGCATCTGCGCGCGGGAGAGGCGGCCGAGGGCGTGGGCGACGGGCCCGAGGGCGCTCGGGGTCATCGAGAGGCTGTCTGCGCCCAGGCCGATCAGCACCGGAGCCAGCAGCGGGTCGGCGGCGGCTTCCCCGCACACGCCGATGGGAATTCTGGTGGCGGCACCTCCCGCGCAGGTGGCCTGGATGAGGCGCAGCACGGCGGTCTGCCACGGGTCGACGAGCGCGGCGAGCGCGCCGAGCTGGCGGTCGGCGGCGGTCGTGTACTGGGTGAGGTCATTGGTGCCGATCGAGGCGAGATCGCAGCAGGCCAGCAGCTGCTCGGCCTGGAGGGCCGCGGCTGGGGTCTCGACCATGATCCCCGTGCTGACCAGGCCCCGCGCCCGGCACTGGGCGGTGAACTGCGCGGCCTCGTCGGCGGTGGTGATCATGGGAGCGATGACATGGACCTGCGCGCTGCTCGCCGACGCGGCCGCGGCGATGGCATCGAGCTGGTCGGTGAGCACCTCAGGGTGGGCGGCGGTGGTGCGCCAGCCGCGCACGCCCAGAGCGGGGTTCGGCTCTGCGGGCCCGCTGAGGAACGGCAGGGGTTTGTCGGCTCCCGCGTCGAGGGTGCGGACCACCACGGGGCGGCCCGGGAACAGCTCGAGGATCTCCCGGTAGCAAGCGGTCTGCTCGGCGATGTCGGGAGCGTGCTCGCGGTCCAGGAACAGGAATTCGGTGCGCAGCAGGCCCACCCCGTCGGCCCCGGCAGCGAGCGCCTCGCGCGCCTCGGCGAGGGAGCCGATGTTGGCGTGCAGCAGGACGCGGGTGCCATCGACGAACTGGACCCCGCCGCCGGGGTACGACGGGGCGCTCGGGCGCTCGCGCAGCGCGAGGGCGGCACGCTGCTCCTGCGCGGCGGTGATCTCGGTGCTGATGGTGCCGGTGCTGCCATCCACGTGCACCCGCGTGCCCTCCGGGAGGTCGAGGACGCCGGGGGCGGCGACCACGGCGGGCAGGCGCAGGCGGCGCGCGAGGATCGCGGTGTGGGACAGCGGCCCGCCCTCGGCAGTGACCAGGGCCAGCACCTGCGTGGGATCCAGCTCGGCGGTGTCGGCGGGAGCGAGGTCCCGCGCCACCAGGACGTACGGCTCATCGGCAGTGGGCAGACCGGGCATCGGCTCGCCGCGCAGGACCGCGATGATCCGGTGCGCGATATCGCGGACATCGGCGGCGCGCTCGGCCATCGGACCGCCAAGAGCGATGAGCTCATCGGCGATCTGCGCGGCAGCCTCCCAGATGGCGCGCTCGGCGGCGGTACCGCAGCGCCGCACCCGCTCCTGCGCATCACCGAGGAGCACGGGGTCGGTGGCCATGACGGCGCTCGCGGTGAGGATCCCCCCAGCCGGCCCCTCGGCGCGGGATGCGCGCTCATGCAGGTCCTGCGCCACCTCTGCGGCAGCTGCCGGAATCCGCTGCGCGTCCCGGGCCCGCTGCGGCTCGGGCAGCGGCGGGATGCTCGCGGAGGGTTCGCGTGGCGGCGCCGACAGCAGCCGCACCGGGCCCACGGCCGGCCCGGGGCTGACGGGCACACCATGGCACCGGCTCATGGGGACCTCCCTGCGCGTGGTTCTGCTGACGATCGTGCTGTGCGTGGCGCTGATCCACACCGTTCCCCGGTCGCGCTCCATCGCCGGCGCGCTCACGGCGGTGCTCGCCGTCGCCGCGGTGCCGATCATGGCGGACCGCCACCGCGACTGGGACGCCGCAGGCCACCATCGCTTCTGATACGGCGCGTCCCGGCAGCCCGGTGACCACCGGGCCCTGCGCGGAGGGTGCGGGATTCGAACCCGCGGTACAGGGTCACTGCACAATGGTTTTCAAGACCATCTCATTCGGCCGCTCTGACAACCCTCCTGGTGCCCGGAGGCACCCGCATGAGTCTACCGGCACTAGGGTGGCAGCACCCGTCGGACCCCACCGCCTGGAAGACGAGGAGCTGACATGCGGGCGATGCGCATCACCGAGGACCACCGGCTCGAATCGGCTGAGGTGCCCGAGCCCGTCCCGGACCCGGGCGAGGTGCTGATCGACGTGATCGCCGCGGGTGTGAACCGCGGGGATCTCGCGCAGGTGGCCGGGCACTACCCGCCCCCGCCCGGCGCCTCGGAGCTGCCTGGCATGGAGATCTCCGGGCGGCGGCGCGACACCGGGGAGGAAGTCGTGGCGCTGATCCCCGGCGGCGGGTACGCGGAAGTGGTCGCGGCCGACGAGGGCCTGCTGCTGCCGATCCCCGTCGGCATGGGGGTCATCGAGGCCGGAGGCATCATCGAGGTCGCCGCGACGGCGCTGTCGAACCTGGTGCTCGAGGCGGGTCTGCATGAGGGCGAGACAGTGCTCATCCACGGCGGCACCGGCGGCGTGGGGTCCTGTGCGATTCAGCTCGCGAAGAGCCTGGACGCCCGGGTGCTCACCACGGCCGGTTCCGCGGAGGGGGTCCGGGCCGCGCAGGAGCTGGGGGCCGATGTGGCGCTGAACCGGCACACCACGGATCTGCCCGCGGCGGTGGCCGAGCTCGGCGGCGTCGATGTGATCCTCGATGTGATCGGCGGGGCGGCGCTCACAGACCACGTGCGCATGCTGCGCGAGGGCGGGCGCCTGGTGATCATCGGAACGCTCGGCGGGGCGCGCGGGGAGCTGCCGATCATGGAGCTGATGTCCCGGCGCGGCCGCGTGGTCGGCACGACCCTGCGCTCGCGCCCGCTGGAGGTGCGCCGTTCGATCATCGAGGCGACGCGGCATGTGGTGTGGCCACTGCTGGAGAGCGGGGAGATGACGATCCCGGTGCATGCCCGGCTGCCACTCGAGCGGGCCGGGGAGGCGCACGCGATCCTGCGCGAGGGCGGTCACCTCGGCAAGGTCATCCTCGAGGTCGCCCCGCCGCGCGGCGGTCGTCACGGGCGGCGCCGACGGGGGTGAGCGCTCCGGGCAGGAGGCGCCTCAGGATCGCGGGTCTTTGACCTCGTTCGCCCCGGGCAGGGTGTGCATGATGGCCTCCCACGCGGTGATCGACGGCACCGGCACCAGCTCGAACGCTTCATCATCATGGAGCAGGACCCAGCAGGATTCCTCGACCCGCAGGTACACCGCGAAATCCTCGGCCGGGGAGCCGTCCGTCGAGGTCCAGGCCGTCTGCATCCGCACCAGCTGCCAGGACGCCTTCTCATCGGCCCCCAGCTGTGCATGCAGCTGCGACCAGGCCGCAGTGCGGGCAGCGGCGTCATCGGACTCGAGCGCGGTGATCTGCTCGGCGTCCACCGCGATGGTCGCGGCACCCTCCAGCGGGGCCTCGCAGGGCTGGAAGCGCAGCAGCCGCGTCAGCATCCCCGGCAGGGTGAGGAACGGGGCGGGGACGATCTCCGAGAGATCCTCCCGCGCCACACTTCGCCGCACGGTCACCGCGTTCAGGCCGCAGGTGACATGGTGCTCGTGGTGGCCGCCCGGTCCTGAGTTCGTGAGGATCACAGACAGCAGCGGGCTGCGCAGTGCGGTGCGCATCGCATCCAGGGCCTCGTCTCCCGCAGGCAGACCTGCCGGAAGCGGACCATCGGCGGTGAGCAGCGCGAGCGCCTCGGCGGTCTCCTCGGCCGTTGCGCGCACCGTCCCGGTGACGGCGTCATAGGAGATCGTCATCGGTCCTCTCCTTCCTGGACGATGATGCTGAGGGAGTCCAGCACCTGCTGGAACAGCTCGGTGACCTCACGGTCGCGCAGAGCCATCGACGTCAGCGCCAGGGTGATGAGCACATCGCCCACCCGGGTGAACACCTGACGGTTGATGGCGGTGACACCGGAGGGGCTGGTCTGCAGGGATGCACGGAACCAGCCCTCCTGGCCGTCTACGTCGAGCGGGCGGTCATCCAGGGCGTAGAAGTCGGGCACCGTGGCGAAGGCCTGCGCATACACGAGGCCCTGCAGCTCCTCGAGGTCCTCCGGGGCGTCGTCACCGAGGCGTTCGATGCTGACGATCACGTTGTCCCCGAAGGGGCCTGCGGTCTCGCTCGGCATGCTCGCCACGAAGACGCGAGGTTCCTCCAGCAGTTCCGTGGTCCAGGTGGCGGGGACGCTCACCCGGGCAGTCACCTCAGCGACTCCCGGGATCACGACCTCATGCTCGGTCACAGCGGTCGTCATCGCTTGCGGTGCTCCCTCGATAGCTCAAGCCCGATACGGGGCGGGGCGCGTGTGCGCCTCAGCCCAGAATCCAGTCTATGGCCGCGTCCGCGATTCCACCGCCGATGATCCCGCCGCCGATCGCGCCGACAACACCTCCCACGACGCCGCCGATCGCCGTGCCGGGCCCGGGGAAGATCGACCCGATGGCCGCTCCTGCTGCGGCTCCACCCTTGGCACCGGCCCAGGCGCCCGCAGCGGCCCCGGCAGCGTTGACACCTCCGTCGAGGGCGGCGCGGGCACCACGCTCAACACCGCTGAGGCTGGGGTCACCCGCGTCCTCGTTCCACCGGTCCACACCCGCGAAGATGCCCGTGAGGAGATCACCCGCAGGGCCCAGATACTTCGCGGCACCCTTGAGGGCGTACGCGTTACGCAGCCACGGCACGATCGCGTCTTCGCCGCCGTGGGCGAAGATGCGCCACGCCTGATTGATCATCTCATCGCCGGCGCGCCCAACCGCGTCCATGAAACCGGTCATCCAGTTGCGCCAGTCCCCGAAGGCCTCGAAAGGGTTCTCCAGCGGACCGTCGAAAGGGAAGATGTCCTTGAGGTTCTCGATGAGTTTGCCGAAGAACCCATCGGCCGAGGCGACGTCCTGCTCCTCGGCATGCTCCGCAACCTCCCGGGCGAGCTCCATGATGCGCTCCACTGCAGCGCGGATCTCCGCACCGTGCAGGCGCACCCACTCGTCACGGAACCGCTCCGCATCACTTCCCCGCCAGAAGCTGTCGATCCCCTGGATGACGCCATCGAGCTGACCGGCCCGATCCTCAATGACCGTCCGACGATCTGCCATGAGCTGGGCGAACTGCTCGCCCTGCTCGGTATCCATCCCGTAAAAGCTCACTGCACGCCCCTCATGCAACCCAATATGACCATCACATCTTCGCGGACACGCACGGCAAGCGCGATGGGGAGTACTCCCCATCGGACCGATCGCACACGACCGGACCGCGAGCGGGATGACAGACTGCCACCATGGACGACCCCGTGATCATCCGCCTGCTCGCCCCGGCAGGCTTCGCCCTCGTCGGCGTGCTCTGCCTGCTCTATTCGGCCTGGGCACGCGCTGGGCGCTCCGCCCGGGCCCGGCGTTGGATGGGCAACGAGTTCGGCAGCACTCCGAACGATGAGCGCATGACCGTGCTCGGGCTGCCGGGGATCGGCCTGATGTGCTTCGGGCTCGCCGCGGTGACGATCCCCCGCATCGGCCTGTACTTAGCGGTCATCGGGGCGCCCCTACTGCTGCTCGGGCTCGCCGCGCTGTTCCTCGCCCTGATGCTGTTCATCCCGCTGCCGGATGCGATCTACCCGCGCTGGGCACGTCCGCTGCGGCAGCAGCGGCGTGAGCAGGAGCGCGCCATGAAGGCGTGGCTGCGCGAGCGCTGAGCAGCGCTTTCGCTGTATCGGCGCAACAGCGCTCGTTCAGTCGCGCACGCCCTCCAGCACGAGCACCGTCCCGTCGGCGTAGACCGAGGCGGTGACCGCATCGGCGCTGTCCTTGACTCCCTGCGGGGCCTGCCCCATGGCGATCCCCACCCCGGCCCAGGTGAGCATCTCGGTGTCGTTGAACCCGTCGCCGACGGCGAGGGTGTGCGCCTGTTCGATCCCGAGCTGCTCGCGGATCTGCTCGAGGGCGCTGGCCTTGGAGATACCGGGGGCGGCCATGTCCAGCCAGGCCGTCCAGCCGATCGCGTACTCCACGCCGTGCACCCCGGATTCGGCGACGACCTTCGAGAACTCCTGCGGGGACAGGTCCGGGACATGCACCACCACGCGCACGGCCTCGAGCTGCATGAGCTCATCGAGGTCACTCTCGATGGCCTGCACCCCGAAGCTTGCGTCCTGGAACCCGGGGGTGGCGCGGAAGGAGCCGTCGGCCAGTTCGACCGCATAGTGCGCATCCGGGGCGACCTCGCGCAGGGTCGCGAGCGCATGCCCCGGCTGGAAGGAGCGGGTGTCGATGACCTCCCAGCCGTCGTCGGCGTCCTCGTGGATCCGCAGGGTCACCGCGCCGTTGGAGCACACCGCGTAGCCGTCGGTGATGCCGGCGGCGCGGACGATCGGCAGCGTCGCGCCGATGGACCGGCCGGTGGAGATCACCACCGTCTGCTCGGTTGCGGCCCGGCGGAGGGCGGTGCGCATCGGCTCGGTCATCGCGCCGTCATGGTCCACGAGGGTGCCATCCACGTCCAGGCCGATCAGGAGCTTCTGACCGCGCAGCGGCTGCAGATGCCCCTGAAGCTGCTCGCGGGTGCTCACCAGGGTGTCCGTTGCGCTGTTCACGCCGGGCATCGTGGCATCGGCGTCTTTCCGGCGGGTGAACCGGCGGTGACGCAGCGCCCGTCGGAGCCGCTGGATCCCATCGCGTGCGCGCTCGCGTGCTCGCCCCATCTCAGGTGGTGACCTCGAAGACCTCGCGGCCTCCCAGGTAGGGGCGCAGACCCTCGGGGACCACGACGGAGCCGTCGGCCTGCTGGTGGTTCTCCAGCACCGCGACGATGAAGCGGGTGGTGCCGAGCGTCCCGTTGAGCGTCGCCACGGGCCGCAGGCCGTCCTCGGTGCGCTCGCGGATGTTCAGGCGGCGGGCCTGGAACTGCGTGGTGTTCGAGGTGGAGGTGAGCTCGCGGTAGGTGTTCTGGCTGGGGATCCATGCCTCGCAGTCGTACTTGCGGGCGGCGGAGGTGCCGAGGTCCCCGGCGGCGGTGTCGATGATGCGGTAGGGCACATCGATCTTCGCCATCATCTCGCGCTCCCAGTCCAGTAGCCGCTCATGCTCGGCGTAGGACTCCTCGATGCGGCAGTAGGAGAACATCTCCACCTTGTGGAACTGGTGGACGCGGATGATGCCGCGGGTGTCCTTGCCGTAGCTGCCAGCCTCGCGGCGATAGCAGGCGCTCCAGCCGGCGTAGCGGCGCGGCCCCTCCGAGAGGTCCAGGATCTCGTCCTTGTGGTAGCCGGCCAGCGCCACCTCGCTCGTGCCCACCAGGTAGAGGTCATCGTCCTTGTCCAGGTGGTAGACCTCATCGGCGTGCTCGCCGAGGAAGCCGGTGCCCTCCATCGCCTCGGGCAGCACCAGGGTGGGGGTGATCATCGGGGTGAACCCGGCCTTGATCGCCTGGTCCATCGCGGCGTTGAGGATCGCCAGCTCGAGCATCGCACCGACGCCGGTGAGGAAGTAGAAGCGGGCGCCGGAGACCTTCGCGCCGCGCTGCATGTCGATCGCGCGCAGCCCCTCGGCGACCTCCAGGTGGTCCTTGACCGGGAAGTCGAAGGTGGTCTGCTCGCCGATCACCTCGCGGACGGTGAAGTCGTCCTCGAGGCCCTCCGGGGCGCCCTCGGCGATGTTCGGGATGTCCCGCAGCAGGGCATCGCGCGTGGCGAGCGCCTGATCGGATTCCGCTTCGAGGCGCTTGACCTCCGCGGCGAGCTCCTTGGCCTGCGCCACCAGCTGCTGCTTCTGCTCACCCTGAGCCTGTGCGACCTGCTTGCCGAAGGACTTCTGCTCGGCGCGGGCGGATTCGAAGGCGGCCGTGGTCTCCCGCCAGTGGGAGTCGGCCTCGAGCACCGCATCGACGGTGCGGGGGTCACGGCGACGCGCCCGCTGGGCGTCGCGGACGGTATCAGGGTTCTCGCGCAGCAGCCGAAGATCGATCATTGCACCAGGGTACCCGCGCGCAGACGCCTGCCGGGGGACCATGACGGGCGACGCGGGGCTACTCTCTCCCGCATGGACCTCACCTTCTGGATCTCCCTGATTTCCGCCGTGCTCGCGCTGATGGCGATCATCCTGGTGGCCCTGGTGCTGAAGGGGCAGGGCCGGGACCGCGAGCAGCTGCGCGCCCTGGCCCGTCGTCCGGCCCCCTCCCCCAGCCGCGCCACCGCGCGCACGGGCGACGGGACCACGGGCGGCGCCGACGACGCCGAAGAGCCGGACGCCGAGAAGGACAGGTCCGCGAACCGGCTGCGCCGTGTCGCGGTGGTCGTGAACCCCTCGAAGTTCAAGGACATCGACGTCTTCCAGGACCGGGTGCGCGAGGCCGTGGAGCGCATCGAGGGGGCCGATGTCCGCTTCTACGAGACCACGATCGATGACCCCGGCAGGGGGCAGGCT
This sequence comes from Brachybacterium sp. Marseille-Q7125, assembly GCF_023062615.1. Taxonomy (NCBI): domain Bacteria; kingdom Bacillati; phylum Actinomycetota; class Actinomycetes; order Micrococcales; family Dermabacteraceae; genus Brachybacterium; species Brachybacterium sp. Marseille-Q7125. The sequence continues at coordinate 23,519 of NZ_JALLAL010000029.1, forward strand.
GAGCAGGCGGTGGCCGATGGGGCGGACCTGGTGATGGCCGCCGGTGGCGATGGCACCGTGCGTCTGGTCGCCTCCGTCCTGGCGGGGAGTGACACCCGGATGGGCATCATCCCCGCCGGCACCGGCAACCTGCTGGCCCGCAATGTCGGCATCCCGCTGGAGGACCCGTCCGCCGCGATGATCGCGGCGCTGACCGGGCAGGACCATGCGGTGGATGTGGGATGGCTGCGCGTGGGCGATTCCCCCTCCGCCGCCTTCTCCGCGGAGCGGAAGATCTTCCTGGTGATCGCGGGTCTCGGGGCCGATGCGGAGATGATCGGCAATACCGATGAGGGGATGAAGAAGCGGATCGGCTGGATCGCCTACATCTTCGGTGGGCTGCGGGCGCTCATGGGGCGCAGCACCGACGTGGTGGTGGAGCTGCCCGATGAGACGCGGCATGCGCATAAGGCGCGCACCGTTCTGCTGGGGAACGTCGGCAAGCTGCCCGGCGGCCTGGTGCTCATGCCCGATGCCACGATCGATAACGGCCGCCTCGAGGTGGTCGTCGCGGGCTGGCGCGGTGCGGCGGGCTTCAGCCAGGTCGCCACCCAGGTGCTGAATCCGAACTACCGGCCGCCGCGGTTCGGGCCGCGGATCTCCACGATGGAGCGCTATCTGACCGCCGGTGTCCGCGTGACCACCGCGAAGCCGCAGATGGTGCAGCTGGATGGGGACACGGACCGGGAGGCGACGCACATCGTCGCGACCGTGGATCCGGGGGCGCTGCGCCTGCGGGTGCCGCAGGATTCCGATCTGATCCAGGACGCGGCGGACGGCACGGGGGCCTGAGCGGCCCGGCTCAGTCGGGCAGTCTGCCGCTGCGGGCCAGCTCCGGGTCGGTGCACGAGGACAGGTCGAAGCAGCAGGGTCGGCGCGATCCGGTGCGCAGCTTGTCGATCGAGACATCGACGCGCCGCGCCCGTGTGCTCGCGCTGCGGGTCGCACCCACCCAGCGCACCCATTCCCAGCGCGCCATCGGGGTGATGTCCGCCCAGGGGTCGGCGGCGTCAGGGGCCTGTTCCAGCGCGGCAGCGAGATCGGCGGGGACCTGCGGCTCGGGCCAGCTCGCCGCCGGGGTGAGGGTCAGCTCCAGCTCCGTTCCCTCAGAGGTGGTCGCCGGGATCGGCAGGTCCTCGAGGCGCAGCCAGTGGCCCTTGCGCCCATCGGGCTCCACGACGATCACCGTCTGCGCGGACGCCGGATCGTCGCAACCGGCGACCTCCACGTGCACGGCGACCTGACCGCGGGAGGGCAGGGCGGCGCTCAGCGCTGAGTCGAGCACGGCGATCCGTCGGCCCTGGATCTCGCGCACCCGCGCGGTGCCGGTGGCGGGCTCGTGGCGCCGCGCGGCCATGTCAGCGCTCTTCCGGATCAGCGACCGGCGTGATCATGCCGCTCAGGCGCTCCACCCAGTCGCGGGCAGCGTCGTACGCGTCATCGACGTGATCCTCACGCACCGTGGGCCGGGCACCGTCCACCCGTGGGTAGGAGCCCAGGTAGTGGACGACGGGACACAGGCGGTGCAGGTCCCGCAGCGCGGCGGCGACCCGTCGGTCCTCCAGATGACCTTCGAGGTCGATGGAGAAGGAGTAGCGGCCCAGGAAGTCGCCGACGGGCCGCGACTCGATGCGGGACATGTTCACGCCGTTGGAGGCGAGGATCTCGAGCGCCTCCAGCAGCGCGCCGGAGCGGTTGTGCGGCAGCTGCACCACCACGGTGGTCTTGTCCGCGCCGGTGCGGGCAGGGATCCGACCCTCCCGGGTGACCAGCACGAAGCGGGTCACCGCCCCCTGGTGGTCCTCGATGCCCTCGGCGAGGACAGCGAGCCCGTAGTGCTGGGCGGCGAGCGGCGAGCAGACGGCGGCGCGACCGCGGGCCTGCTGCGGGTCCAGGCTTGCGAGGTCCCGGGCGGCCGCGGCGGTGGAGGACGCGGCAGCGATATCGGCCCCGGGCACGTGCTCGCGCAGCCAGCCCTGCACCTGGGCCTGTGCGTGCGGGTGGGAGGAGACGACGGTGAGGTCCGCGAGCGCGGTGTCTTCGCGGGCGGCGAGCACAAAGGTGATCGGCACGGTCTGCTCGGCGACGATCGTGATCGCCTCCGTCGCGGCGAGGACATCGAGGGTGCCGGAGACCCCGCCCTCGACGGAGTTCTCGATCGGCGCCATGAGCGCTTCGAGGTCCCCGGCGATGAGGTCCGCGGTCGCGGCGGCCACCGAGGAGTAGGGCCGCAGCACCGGATCCGCATCGGGCACCTGCTGCGCGGGCGCCTCGGCGAGCGCCTGCAGGAGCGCCTGATGGGTGAAGGTGTTCTCGGGGCCCAGGAATCCGTAGCGCATGGAGGCAGGGTAGTGCGTCACGCCTGGGCGAGGGCCTGCCGTACCGCAGCGAGGATCTCGCTGTCCTGGTGTCCACGACGGCGAGCCTCAGCAACGGGGCCCGCGACGAGCTCCAGCAGCTCATCAGCCACCGGACCACCGGAGACACGAGCGATCGCTGCGGCGTGCTTGCCTGCCTGCTGGCGCGCGCCGGGGGCAACGGTGGTGCCGGCACCGCGGCGAGTGATGACCACTCCCCCTTCTTCGAGGAGCTTGTAGGCACGGGCCACGGTGCCGGGGGCGAGCCCCAGATCAGAGGCGAGCACCCGGATGGCGGGCAGGCGGTCGCCCTCCTGCAGCTCACCGGTGCGGACCTGCTCGATGATCTCGCGGCGCACCTGCTCATACGGCGGGGTGGGGTTGTTCATGTCCACCACGATATGGCTCATGCGTGCACCTCGAGGCGGGCGCCGCGCCCCGTGACCTGTCGCCGGGCCAGGACCTCGGGGAACACCACCATGACCAGGCCGACGGGGAGGGCGGCCAGCCCCAGCACGATCGCGGCCCCGGAGACGATCTGGACGGTGGTATCGATCTGGGGGGTGAGGCTGACGGCTCCCGGAGGGGTGGTCCCGGCGCCGAGCAGGGCAGGTCCCCCCAGCGACGGCAGGCACATGCCTGCCACCAGCACGATCGCTCCGAGCACCGAGGTGGAGGAGCGTCGGCGCAGCAGGATGTCCTCCGCATCGGAGCTGGGGCGCCGCTGGAGGATCACGCGCAGCGCGATCGCCGCCGCTCCCAGCAGCATCAGCAGCGAGATCCACAGCGGGAGCGTGTAGTGCAGGCCCGGGTACGGGCCGCGGGCGGACTCACCCACCGCGCCGTTCGCGTACAGCAGCGGCATCGAATAGGACCGCCTATCGGGCGCGGAGGAGAGGGTGGTGAGGAGCGTCAGCGCGAGCAGCGCCGTGAGCGCGGCGAGGGTGAGGGCGACGGCGGCACGGGGCATCAGGTCGCCGAGGGTGCGGCGGTGCAGTGAGGCGCGGCGCACGTCTCCGGGCGTGGCGGGCAGGGTGAGCTCGCCGAGGGTGATCGCGAGGATGAGCACGATCCCGGCGGCGGCGGGGGCGAGCACCGCGATCGCGCCGTAGGCCAGCGGGCCGGAGGCGGGCCCGGCGTTGACCCCGAAGGTGGCGATGGCGGCCAGGGCGACGCCGACGGCGAGGCAGCCGGCCCAGCGCGCGGCGAGCGCTCCGCGGTGCAGTCCGGTGCGGTCGGTGCCGAGCAGACCGGCGGTCAGGAGCGCGCCGACCAGGATCACGACGATCACGGGTGGGAGCAGGGCGGGGACGAGGAAGTACGGCAGGACCATGGGAATCTCCCGACGACGCAATTTGTATCGAACAGTCGTTACATTGAGGCCTCGGCGCTCTTGTGTCAAGCCTCTGGCACAAAAGGGGGTTCGAGCGGCCCCCGTACCATCGAGGCATGCTCGCGTCCGTGCCCCGTCGTCTGCTCGCGCTGCTCGCCGCCCTGATGGGCGTGCTCATGCTCGCCGCAGCCCCGACCGCCCGCGCGGAGGGCACGGAGGCGCCGGTGCGCCTGGTCATCGCCACCGCCGGTCTCAGCTGGGAGGACGTCAACGCCTCCGACACTCCCGCCCTGCAGTGCCTGGCGGACCATGCGGGGCTGGGCGCCATGAACACCACCTCCACCACGGTGATCTCCACCCAGGCCCAGGGCATGGAGACGCTGCGCACCGGGTACCGGGGGCTCGCCGAGGAGGCCCCGCGCACCAGCGGCATCCCCTCCCCGCCCACCGACCAGTGGCAGCAGCTGCCCGTCCCCGTCGTCGAGCTCGATGCGCGCGGCACCGTCCCGGCGGCCGAGCTCGCCACCGCCCTCAGCGGCGAGGCGATCGTGCTGGTGGACGCCGGATCCATGCCCCCGCACAACGATCGCTACCGCGACGCGGACCTGGCCGCGCTGGATGCGCGCGTCGGCGAGGTGCTGGAGGCCGCCGGCGGCTGCACCGGCTCCGCATTGCCGCGCACCCTGCTGGTCTCCGTCGCCGCGACCGACCTCGACACCCTCGCTCCCCCGGCCCTGGGCGCGGTTCCCTCCCGCACGGTGGGGCTGCAGGTCGCGATGGACACCGCCAGTGCCGGGGAGGCGCTGACCTCCGGTGCCTCCAAGCAGAGCGGGATCGTGGTGCTCACTGACGTGCTGCCCACCATCCTCACCTCCCACGGGGTGGCGGCCGGCGGGATCATACCCGGCCAGCCCTTCCGCGGCACCGCGCACCCGGATCCGCAGCGACTGGTGCTCGACCGCTCCCTGGCGGCGCGGATGGTGGATCCCGCGACCGTCCCGGCGCTCGGCTCCTGGCTCGCCCTCGGCGCCCTCGGCGTGGTGATCCTGCTGGTGCCGGCGCTGGCCCGCCGGCCGCGCCTCGCCGCCGCCGGTCGCCTGCTCGCGACCATCGCACCGCTGGCCCTACCGGCGGGGCTGTGCGCGGGGATCGTGCCGTGGTGGCGGGCGGAACTGCCGACTCTCGCCCTGACCGCCGTGGTGTGGGCGGGCAGTGCGCTGCTGGCCGCCGTGGTGCAGCTCGGTCCGTGGCGCCGCCACCGGGCCGGGCCCGTGGGCGTGGCCTCCGCCCTGGTGGCCGGGATCATCCTGCTGGAATCCGCCACGGGATCGCGCCTGCAGCTGTCCTCGCCGCTCGGCGCGCATCCGATCTCCGGCGGGCGCTTCTACGGGCTCTCCAACCACCTGTTCGGCCTGGTGCTCGCGGGCACGCTGATGGCGCTGCTGTGCCTGTTCACCGTCGTCACCTCCGCGCGCGCCCGCGTGGCGTGGACGCTGGGGGCGGGCGGGGCCGTGGCGATGGTGTGCCTGGCCCCGTCGATGGGGGCCGATTTCGGCTCCGGGCTGGTCACCATCCCGACGTTCGGGCTGCTGGCACTGCTGGTCTCCATGGTGCGGCTGCGGCTGTGGCATGTGGCGGGCCTGGGACTGGGCAGCGCGGCCGTGGTGATGGGGGTGAGCGTCCTGGACTGGCTGCGCCCCGCGGAGGACCGCACGCACCTGGGGCGCTTCATCGATGAGCTGCTCAGCGGTGAGCTGCTGACCGTGGTGGTCCGCAAGCTCGCGCAGAACGTCCAGATGCTCACCGGGTACTGGGTGCTCGCCCTCGTGGTCGCGGCAGCAGTCGCAGCATCCGTCGCGATCCTCGCTCCCCGGCGCACTCGGCTGCACCGCCTCGCCGCCCTGGATGCCTGCCACCCGGTGGCTTACCGGGTGCGCATCGCGCTCGTGGTGGGCGCCTGGGTGGGCTACGCCGTGAACGACACCGGCCCTGTGCTCATCGCGGCGATGCTGGGGCTCTGGCTCGCCCACCTGCCCGCGATCCTCCCCGACCCGGAGGGCGGGGAGAGCGCGGTCCAGGGCGCCACGGTGACGGCGCGGTGACAGGCGGGTACGGTGACCGGCATGAGCACCGCCCGCCCTGCGCACGTGCGGACCTCCACCGAGCCGCCTGACGACGAGCAGCTGGTCGAGGACCTCCGTGCCCTCCTCGCGGCGGAGGACGGCTTCGCCGAGCTCGCCGCGCGCATGGCTCTGCTGGCCGACGAGCGACGGCTGCGGATCCTCTTCTGCCTGCATGCGCACCCGGGTGTGCGCAGCTCGGACCTCGCCCGCGCGATCGGCGCGCACGAGTCCACGACCTCCCACGCCCTGGCCCTGCTGAGGGAGGCCGGCTGGGTCTACGCGGTGCGCTCCGGCCGGGAGGTGCGCTACGAGCTCGCGGGCGGCTTCGTCCACGACCTGCTGCACGAGCTCGGCTCCGGTCACCTCGACGAGGTCGCCCACCCCGAGCACCACCCCTGACCTCGCCGCCCCCGCGGCAGCCCCGCCCGGACTGACCGCCGGCGCAGCGGAGGGCGGAGCGCACCCGAGCGGCAACGCGAGGCACCGCCGCGCACCGGCACACCCCATACTTGTAGAGTCGTGCAAGTGATGACTCGGCCTGCTTCCCGGGATGACCGATGACGGTCCCGACCCGGACTGCGCGGTCCCGGCGCCCTGGAGCCGTCCCCTCCTGCCCCGGTCGCTCCGATCCGCTCGGGGTGCACATGCGCGCCCGCCGCTCCGCCGTGCTGCTCACCGCACTGCTCGTGCTCGCCGCAGCGAGCCTCGTGCTCTGCGTGGGCATCGGACCGGTGCCCATCCCGCCCGGCACCACCCTCGGCGTCATCGCCCACCACCTGGGCCTGCCCGTGACCCCGCACTGGGAAGACTCGAGCGCCTCGATCGTGTGGGACGTGCGCGTGCCGCGCGTGCTCATGGGGGCCGCCGTCGGCGCCTGCCTCGCGCTCTCCGGCGCGGCGCTCCAGGCGATGGTGCGCAACCTGCTCGCCGACCCCTACATCCTCGGCGTCTCCGGCGGTGCCTCCACCGGCGCGGCGGCGGCGATCCTCTTCGGCGTCGGCGCGGTGCTCGGCGAGTACTCCCAGTCCGTCCTCGCGTTCACGGGCGCCCTCGGCGCGGCGCTGCTTGTGTTCGTCATCGCCCGGGCCGGCGGGCGGGTCACCTCACTGCGGCTGCTGCTGTCCGGGGTCGCCGTCGGCTACGCGCTCACGGCCCTGACGAACCTGCTGATCTTCTCCTCGGACTCCGCCGAGGGCTCCCGCTCCGTCATGTTCTGGATGCTCGGCTCCCTCGCGCTCGCCCGCTGGAACGCCTTCCTGGGGGTCGCGCTGATCGCCGTCATCGCCGGGACGGCCGTGCTGCTGGCGGGCGCCCGGATGCTCGACGCGCTCAGCGCCGGGGACGAGATCGCGCATGGCCTGGGGATCCATCCCGACCGCGCCCGGGTGGGATTCCTGCTGGTCGTCTCCCTGTGCACCGCGGCCGCCGTGGCCGGCGCCGGGTCGATCGGCTTCGTGGGCCTGGTGATCCCGCACCTGGCGCGGCGACTCGTCGGCGCCCGCCACCGCGTGCTGATCCCGGCCGCCGCCCTGCTGGGCGGGCTGTTCCTGCTGTGGGCCGACGCCCTCGCCCGCGTGGTGATGCAGCCGCGCGAGCTGCCGATCGGCGTGCTCACCGCCGCGATCGGCGCCCCCTTCCTGCTGATCCTCGTGCGGCGCCTCTACGCCCGCCGCGACTGACCCCACCCGCCTCCGGACGAAGGACACCGATGACCACGTTCCCCCGCACCGCCCTTTCCGCACATCCCGCGCTGCGCCGCCGCACGATGCTGGCCGGCCTCGCCGGTCTCCTCGGCCTCACCACCACCGCCTGCGGCGTGGACGGCGGCTCCGCCGGGGCCGGTGGGAGCAGCGGCGGGACCTCCGACGCCGGCGGCGCGCCGGGCAGCACCGAGTACCCCCTCAAGCTGCCCAACTGCGAGGCGACCCTGACCTTCGACGCGCCGCCCGAGCGGATCGTGCTGCTGGAGTCCGCCCCGGTGACCGCCCTGGACGGGATCGGGGTGCTGGACCGCGTGGTCTCCCGCGCGGGCTCCTTTCCGCCCGACTACTACCCGGAGGATCTCGCCGCGCGGATCGCGGCGATCCCGGCGCTGTCCGAGGACATCGACGCCTCCGGTCACCTGGTCATCTCCCAGGAGATGGTCATCGCGCAGGCGCCCGACATCGTCTTCGGCCTGCCCGATGGCGTGACCCGCGAGGCGATGGCCGACGCGGGCGCCCAGGTGGTCGTGCAGAACGTGTTCTGCGCCACCGGCGGGGAGCGCGCGAGCTTCGAGACCCTCTACGAGGAGATCGCCACCTACGGACGGATCTTCGACCGCGCCGCCGAGGCGGAGACCCTCACCGCGACGCTGCAGGAGCGGGTGGGCGCCGTGAGCACCGCCGCGGAGGGGCTCTCCACGTCGACGGCCGCGGTGCTGTACCCCTCCGTGGGCGGCGGGCCGCTGTACACGTATGGGGCGGCGAGCATGGCCACTGCCCAGCTGGACGCCCTCGGCATCGAGAACGTCTTCGCGGACACCGCCGACCGCGTGTTCGAGATCAGTGCCGAACCGCTCCTGGCCGCCGATCCGGACGTGCTCATCGTGCTCTACCAGGCCGAGGAGGCGGGTGACGGCACCGGTCTGGTCCAGGAGATGATCAGGCAGGACCAGCTGGGGAGCCTGCGCGCCGTGCAGGACCAGGCCGTGCTGCCGCTGCTGTTCAACTTCTCCGAGCCCGCCTCGCCGCTCGTGGTGGACGGGCTCGAGCGCATCCACCAGTGGCTTGGGCAGCTCGAGGGATGAACGCGGTCGGCCCGGTGCTCGTGGCCCGGGGGCTGCGGCACAGCTTCGGCGGCGTCCCCGTGCTCGATGATGTCGACCTCGAGGTGCACCACGGGGAGGTGCTGGGGCTGGTCGGCCCCAACGGGAGCGGGAAGACCACCGCGCTGAGGATCCTGCACCACGCGCTCGTGCCCCAGGCGGGCCGAGTACTCCTGGACGGCCGCGAGGTCGCCGCGCTCTCGGGCCGCGACCGCGCCCGGTCCATCGCGGTGGTGGCGCAGGAGCCGACGGGCGAGGTGCCGCTGGGCGTCGCCGATGTGGTGCTGCTGGGTCGGATCCCGCATGCGGGCGCCTTCGGCGGCACGAGCGCGGAGGATCTCGACCTCGCGGCCCAGGCGCTCGAGACCGCTGGAGCCCTGCACCTCGCCCGTCGCGACTTCGGGCTGCTCTCCGGCGGGGAGAAGCAGCGGGTGCTCATCGCCCGTGCGCTCGCGCAGCAGCCACGGGTGCTGCTCATGGACGAGCCGACGAACCACCTCGACATCGGCTCCCAGCACCACGTGCTGCGGATCGTGCGCGAGCGGGAGCTCGCCACCATCGTGGTGCTGCACGACCTGAACCTCGCCGCCCGCTACTGCGACCGCGTGCTCGTGCTCGACCACGGCCGGGTCCGCGCCGAGGGTCCTCCCGCCGAGGCGCTCGAGGTGGGGCTCGTCGGCCGCACCTACGCGGTCACCGCCGAACGGGCGGTCGCGGCCGACGGCACCACCCAGTTCCTGTTCCGGGGCGGTGAGGCGCACGACCCGGGCGGCGCGCAGGAGCAGGCCCGATGACCCGCAGGGGGCAGGGTCAGCCGTTCTCCTCCTCGACCGCCGCGTGGATCACGAGGGAGGTGTACTCATCGGCCGTCAGCGGCGTCGCGACCGACGATGGGATCTCCACCTCGTCCCGCTCCAGGTGGGAGGCGATGATCACCGCCTGCTCCGGGGTGAACGGCCCGTTCACCGGCGCATCATGCATCCGCACCGCGAGGATCTCGAGATCCACCCCGGCGAGGAACACGACGTCATCGGGCGCAAACGGCCCATCCACGGGCAGGTCCCGCAGCAGCGCGTCCAGGTGCTCGACATCCCGATCCCCGAGCGCACGGGTCTGCGCATCAGAGAACGTGCCGGAGACCGGCAGAGTCTCGAGGGCCACGCGGCGGCGCTCCGCCCGAGCGGTCTCCTCCGCGCCGTCACGGACCGGGGCTGCTGGGGTCTCCGCGGGCGCCGGGGCGTCGGTGGTTGCCGGGTCCTCGGGCGCATCGGCCCCCTCCGCGCCGCCCTCTGCCTCGACGTCCTCGACCACCGGGCTGAGGTGGCGCCGACGGGCCAGCGCCCGCAGCACATCACGCAGCTGCGCGGCGCGGTGCAGCTGTCCGGCGAGGTCCTTCCCGGTGGCCCGATGGTGCAGCTCGCACGGCACCTCCTTGACCCAGAACCCGGCGGTCAGCGCGTCGATCGTCAGGGAGGTCTCCACCCCCCAGCCGGCCGCGAGCGGCTGGCAGGCCTCCCAGGTTTCGCGGGTGATGCAGCGGGTGCCGGACAGCGGCTGGGTGGCCTCCCAGCCGGTGGCGCGGGCGATGCCGCGTCGGGCCGTGCGCACCACGATGCCCATCCCGGCGGCGCCGTCCTGCGGGGGCAGCAGGGCGATCGCCATGTCCACGCCCTCCCCCAGCACGGCGTCCACGAGCGGTTGCGCGCCGGTGGCGGATGCGCCCATATCGGCGTCGAGGAACAGCAGGGCGCGCGGCTCATGGCCTTCCGGTTCGATGACCGGCAGCGGCCCGGTGTGCCCGGGCACGCGCTCCTCGGTCCGGTCCGGCTCACCCCCGTCGGCCGTGGGCTCCCCTTCGGCGCGTTCGGTGTCCTCGCGCATGGCGACCATCTGCGCGCCGGTCGCCATGGCGGCGGCCTTGCCGCGGTTGCTCGCGTGACGGACCACGAGTGCGCCGGTGCCCATCGCCACGGCGGCCGTCGCGTCGGTGGAGCCATCATCGACCACCACCACCATGTCCACGCCGGTGATGGCACGGGCAGCGTCGATCGTCGCTTCGATGCGCTCCGCCTCGTTCTTGGCGGGGATGACGACGGCGACCCGCGCGGGGCGGTGCGCCGTGAGCGGCCCCGCCGTGCTCATCGCAGCGTCACCTGCCGGGCGACGATGCCGCCGCGGGCCCGCCGCTCGAGCGCGGTCAGCGGCTCGGTGGAGGCCAGCGCCTCCTCGAAGCGGGCGCGGAAATCCTCGGCGACCTCTTCGACAGGCCCGACGCCGGTGCCCTTGGGCAGGTCCCACACGGGGATCGCGAGGCCCTCGGCCCGGAAGGAGCCGACGTACTTCGCGCCCTCGCAGATCGCGGATTCGCGGCGGGCGTGCAGGCGGGTCACCGCGTCGATGACGGTGTCCTCATCGGCGTCCAGCACCCAGCGCACATGCTCCTTGGGGCCGGCATCCACCCAGTAGGCGTGCGGCAGGCCCGCCACCGGCTTCGTGGGCATGATCGAGTCATTCGCCTGAGTGATGGCCTGCTGGATCTCGCGCGTGCGCTCAGCGCTGGGGTCCAGCCAGAAGTCGAAGGTCTCCTGCACCTGGATCTCGAAATCGCCGTCGAGGTCCAGGATGTCCTGCAGGCGCGGGGAGTCCTCGGCAAGCTGCACGGAGGTCACCGGGGTGCCCTCTTTCTGCGCGATGGCCTGGCGGATCGCCTGGCCGATGCCGCGCGAGAGGTCACCGCCCGGATAGGGCGCCTGGATACCGACGGTCACGGTGCCATCCGTGCGGCGCACCGCAGGCCAGGTCATCGGCAGGATCGTGGCGAGCTCCACGTCCACCTGCCCGTAATCCTCGGTGGTGCGGGCGGCCATCGTCGCGGCGGGGATCAGCTGGCGCATCGCCACCAGGTCCTGCTCATGCGGCAGGCCTTCGAAGGGGCGGCGGACCAGGTCGTTGTGAGAGGTCGAGGTCATGCCGGGAGTCTACCGAGGCGCGTGGTCCCCGCGATCCTCACGCGCCGCAGTCGCCGTCGGTCTCCACGGCCAGGGAATGCAGCGCGATGGAGGTCGTTCCCCTCCACGACTCAATGAGCACGGTGCCCCCGGCAGGAGCCTCGGTTCGCACACCGTAGGCAGAGCCGCCCACCTACTCCGGGCGGCCCGTCGGGTCCAAGCCGTGAGCCTCTAGCACAGCGTCGATTCTCTTTTTCCGTTCCGACCACGTCGGGTCACCTTCGGGGAGCGCAAGCGGGGTGGACCACTCTCCGGGGCGCCAACGGCAGACCCCATCGTCATCCTGTGCCAGGTGTCCCCCCGTCGGCCCTTCTCATGCCAGCTCATCCTCCAGGGCGACAGCCTCCTGCAGCTCTCGGACCAGCGCAGTGACCTCCTCCTCTGCCTTAGGCAGAGGGAGTGCACCATCGCCCGGCCCGCATCCGGCGGCAGCGATCACGAGCAGTCCTCCCAGCAGTCCTCGACCCAGCGCCGTCGCGCGAGCCGCGAGGTCCACCGTCATCCCACCCGCTCCTCCAGCAGCTCCCGAGCCCGTTCCTCGAGGTCCCCGGGCGGCACCCCGTCCAGCAGGTGCAGGGCGAAGTCCTCGCTGATCCGCTCGAACATGGCGGTGCCGCGCACGGAGTTGCCGTGCAGGTCCAGCTGCGGGGCATAGGTGGCGATGCCGAAACGGCCCGGGAGCGCGGCGATGATCCCGCCGCCCACACCGGATTTCGCGGGCATGCCGACGTCGCTCACCCAGTCCCCCGCGTTGTCGTACATCCCGCAGGTCATCATGACCGACAGCACCTGACGGGCGGCCTCGCGGGAGAAGACGCGGCGACCCGTCAGCGGGTTGCATCCACCCTGGGCGAGGGTCGCTGCCATCACCGCGAGGTCCTCCACGGTGGTGAGCACGGCGCAGCATTCGGTGTAGCCGCCGACGACCTCCGCCGCGTCGTCCTCCATCGCCGCCGCAGCGCGCAGCATGTAGGCGAGCGCGAGGTTGCGGTCCGAGGAGGTCATCTCCTCCTCGAAGGTCTCCCGGTGCAGCGGAAGCTCCCGGCCCGCGGCGCCATCCAGAATCTTCCGCAACCGCTCGACGCGCTCCTCACGGCTGGTGCCGAGCATCGCGTGGGTGCGGATCGCCCCGATGTTCACCAGCGGGTTCTTGGGCTTCTTGGTGCGGGCGTCCAGGCTCAGGGCATTGAACTCCTCACCGGAGGGCTCCTCATCGACATGCTCGACCACGTACTCCAGACCGTGCAGGTCGATCGCCGCACCGTAAGCGAAGGCCTTGGAGATGGACTGCAGCGGGAAGGCGTGGTCGGTCCCCGCCGCGGCCACCGTCCCGTCGGTCCCGCAGACCGCGATCCCCAGATGGTCCTCGCGCGCCCCGGACAGCCGCGAGAGCGCGGGGATCTCCCCGTCGGACTCCGCACCGCCGGTGATCCCCCGATCTAGGGGCGCATCCTCGGGGGCGATCATGGGCTCGGCCTGAGGAAGGCCCTCGGCAAGGTGGTCCAGGTAGGTTTTCAGCGCGCTGGTCACGTGCCCGACGCTACCCAAAACCCGGGGCCGACGAGCCCGGTGCGCCGCACCCGGCCTGGCCGGCGCACCTCGGGATACCGTGAGGTATGAGCTCGACGCCGATGCTGGACACCGACCTCGTGGCGCGCCACGCCCTCGCGCATGACGCCTCGCACTACCTGCTGATCCCCGAGGCGGTCACCGCCCCGGCCAGCGAAGGCGAGGTGGTGGCGCTGCTGCGGGAGGCCACGCGCACCCGTCGGCCCCTGACCTTCCGTTCCGGCGGGACGAGCCTGTCCGGGCAGGCGCAGTCCGCGGCGGTGCTGGCCGATGTCCGCACCGGCTTCCGCGATATCGAGGTGCTCGACGACGGGGCGCGCGTGCGCGTGGGGCCGGGTGCGACGTTGCGGCAGGTCAATGCGCATCTGCTGCGGCACGGGCGGCGGCTGGGCCCCGACCCGGCGAGCGAGGTGGCGTGCACGATCGGCGGGGTGATCGCCAACAACTCCTCTGGCATGGCCGCGGGGATCACCGAGAATTCCTATCGCACCCTGGAGTCACTGCGGTTCGTGCTGCCGTCCGGCACGGTGGTGGACACCGCGGTGCCGGGGGCCGATGAGCGCCTGCGGCGCGAGGAGCCTGCCCTGCATGAGGGCCTGGTGCGGCTGATGCGGCGGGTGCGGGATTCGGCGGAGTCCGTCCGGGTGATCCGTGAGCGGTTCGCGCTGAAGAACACGATGGGCTACGGCATCAACGCGCTGCTGGATTTCGAGGAGCCGGTGCAGGTGCTCGCGCATCTGATCGTCGGCTCCGAGGGGACGCTCGCCTTCGTCTCCTCCGCGACCTTCCGCACCGTGCCGATCCCCGCGCAGGTGGCCACCGGGCTGCTGGTGCTGCCCTCGCTGCAGGCGGCCACGGCGGCGCTGCCGGAGGTGGTGGAGGCCGGTTTCGCAACCGCCGAACTGCTGGATGCCCGCTCCCTGCAGGTGGCGCAGGGGCTTACGGGGGCGCCGCAGGAGATCACGGGGCTTGACGTGGATGAGCATGCGGCGCTGCTGGTGGAGCATCGGGCGGATACCACCGCTGAGCTCGAGGAACGCTGCGGTGCGGCGCTCGCGCTGGCTGAGCGGCTGGGCCCGTCGGCCCCCCTGGAGATGACCACCGATGCGGGGCGGCGCACCTCCCTGTGGACCACCCGGAAGGGCCTGTATGCGGCGGTGGCGGGGGCACGCCCGTCGGGTTCGACGGCGCTGCTGGAGGACGTGGTGGTGCCGGTGCCGCAGCTTGAGGGCACGTGCCGCGGGCTGCAGGATCTGTTCGCGGCGCACGGCTACGACGGGTCGGTGATCTTCGGGCACGCGAAGGACGGCAATATCCACTTCCTGCTGAACGAGCAGCTGGGCGCGGGTGGGGCGCGGCTGGAGGCGTTCACCGAGGACATGGTGGAGCTGGTGCTCGGCGCGGGCGGGAACCTCAAGGCCGAGCACGGTACCGGCCGGGTCATGGCGCCGTTCGTCGAGCGGCAGTACGGGCCGGAGCTGTATGCGGTGATGCGGGAGCTGAAGCAGCTGGTTGATCCGGCGGGGATCCTGAACCCCGGGGTGGTGCTCACCGAGGATCCGCACGCCCATATGCAGGATCTGAAGCCCGTGGTGGGGATCGAGGAGGAGGCCGATCGCTGCGTGGAGTGCGGGTACTGCGAGCCGGTGTGCCCCAGCAAGGACCTCACGCTCACGCCGCGGCAGCGGATCGTGCTGCGGCGCGATGCGGAGCTCGCCGAACAGCGCGGTGATACTGCGACGGCGGCGGCGATCCGAGAGTCGTACGAGTATCAGGGCGAGCAGACCTGCGCCGTAGACGGCATGTGCCTGACCGCCTGCCCCGTCGGCATCAACACCGGTGACCTGGTGCGACGCCTGCGCGCCGAACGGAATGGGGCCGCAGTGGGGGCCGGATGGAAGGCCGCCGCCGGGCACTGGGACACGGTGACGCGGGCGGCATCGGCGGCCGTGAGTGTGGCCGGGGCGATGCCCGCGGTGCTGCCGCGCGCGGCGACCGGGATGGCGCGGTCGGTGCTGCCGCGGGATGTGGTGCCGGAGTATCGGCCGGAGCTGCCGCGACGAGGTGGGGGCCGACGGACACCGGGCGCGCGCGGGGATGCGGGCGGCCCGATGGCCGCGGTGTACCTACCGGCCTGCGTGCACACCATGTTCGGGGCCGATGCGGGGCCCGGCGTGCCGGAGGCCGTGTCGGTCCTGGCTCAGCGGGCGGGGGTGCGCCTGGTGGTTCCCGAGGGCGCGGCGTCCCTGTGCTGCGGCACGCCGTTCTCCTCCAAGGGCATGCGCGCGGCGAAGGAGCGGATGCGCACGCAGGTGCGGGATGTGCTTGGTGAGGCCGATGTGGTGGTGGTCGATGCCGCGAGCTGCACCGAAGGCATTGCCGGGCTGCTCGAGGACACGAACGCGCAGGTCATCGACGCAGTGACGTTCGTGCGGCGAGAGCTGCTGGGACGGCTCACGGTGCGGAAGAAAGTCGGGTCGGTGACGGTGCATCCCACCTGCTCGACCACACATCTGGGCGCCACCGAGGATCTGGTGGCGATCGTCGAGGCCTGCGCCGAGGAGGTTGTGGTGCCGGTGGCCTGGGGCTGCTGCGGTTACGCGGGAGACCGCGGGATGCTGCACCCGGAGCTCACGGCATCCGCCACCGCCGCGGAGGCCGCCGAAGTGGGGCAGCGGGAGACGGACTGGTACGTCTCGGCGAACCGGACCTGCGAGATGGGCATGACCTCGGCGACGGGGAAGCCGTACCGGCATGTGCTCGAGCTGCTCGCGGAGGTCACCGGCGGGGGGGGGTCGGGGGGGGGGGCCGGGTCCTTTACCAAACTGGAGCGTGCGGCGGTGCGCCCTGTGGTGGGCGTCGGGGGGGGCGCGAGCGCAAAAAAAAAATAGCACAGCAGTCCACTCATGTCCCAG